>JAZOBK010000287.1:0-5025 GCA_045595985.1 Oscillospiraceae bacterium | reverse complement strand
TTAGTTAACGCACACTGTGCGAAGCGTATTGATGGTGCTATACTAAAAAGTGGACTGGTGAGATATTTTTTTCGCTTTAGACGGCACAGAGTTGACTATTATTCAGTCAATATCGCCCTGCAGGAGATCCAACGTAGCGATTCTCGGCTCAAAGCAGCAGCATGGACGCATACAGACCACCCGAACGCCGCTGGCTCTCTGGGGGCCAACCTTGAGGAATGTCGCAAGCACGGAGGTTTTTCCGTGCAGACCGAGTGCACCGATGTCGGCGGCATTCACTTCTTCCGTAATGCGTGTTTCCATTTCGCTCTGCTTTGCATAGGTACCCTCCGTCAATGCCTCCAGCATCATCGCAGCAGCCTCAAAATGGGAACGTCCCACGCCCACAGCCAGTGTACAAGGGGAGCATCCGAGCTGCGATACCGATTCCTTTGCCCATGAAATGATCTCATCGCACACCACATCCGCATCATGCTTGTGGAACACACGATAGGTCTTTGCACGGATGGCAGGGCCGCCGCCGAACATCATAATATGCAGCCGCAGTACGTTTTCCTTGCTGCGGCGAAGCAGGATGGGGGCTGGCAGCACGCCTGCAGGATCAGGATCCAGCCCCAGTGACTGGTCAATCCGCTGCACGTCATCGCCCAGAATACCCATGGGTCTGCCGGGGAGTATGCGCAGCCCCTGTGCAACGCCTTCCCGAATCGCATCAAGCGTGGCACCGGTCACGGCAACCTGTTCACCGATTTCCAGCACGATATGCGGAATACCCGAATCGTCGCACAGAGGGCTTTGATTGCGCTGCGCAGCCTCGGCATTTTCCAGAATTGTTTCCATCACCCATTTTGTCTGGGCATTGGTTTCGCTGCAAATGGCACGGCGGTATGCTTCCTTTTTATCCTCACGGAACGCAGAGCCGGCTTCTACCAATGCTCTGCTGACAAGCTCTGTGATCTGTTGTGCTGTTTTCATTCGTAGATACTCCTTCCTCCGGCAGCGGCAATGATGGCAGGATATTCCTCAACCGTCAGCAGATGCAGTGCCTCCATGCCAAGCTCGGGATACGCCGCAACACGCTGACTTCTTGTTTTTTCACCCAGCAGAGCAGTCACGGGAGGAATCACCGCATAGACTGCGTTGTGCTTGTGAAGCTGTGCAATAGTTTCGGGATGCAGTGCACCCTTTCCAAGATGCAGGCGGATTCCCAGCTCCGACATCCTGCCGATGCTGCCTTCAATCTCCGCTTTGTTGCTGGAAGTCGGGCCAACACCTGCGGGACTTACTGCGGTATGGAACATCACGCCCCCTTGCAGATTCCTGCCCAGAAGTGCAGCGATCTCCTCCTCGGACATCGCTGCAATTTTCGGAAGTACCGCATCCCTGCCGCAGAAAATCTCACCCGAAAGCAGGATCATATCCCCCACCTTCAGAGAAGCGACAGCTTCTTCGGAAAGCGGGGTTGTCAGCTTAATACACATGGAAATCTCCTTTCCTACTTTTCGGAAAACAGCTTCAGATAGCTGTTTTCGTTTTCGATGACACCGAATGCACGGGCACGCATCATCACCTTTGCCGCCCAGTTGGTGTGGGGCTTGATCTCGTTCATCTTGTTGGCGTTCTGTCCCTTATGTACGCCGCCCTCGCTGCTGGAAAGGATCTGTCGTGCATCCTCGTATTCCTCACGGGTCACTGCCTGCAGACCGTTGACGAATTTGATGTGCGTGGGATGGATCACTGTTCTGCCGACAAATCCGTTTGCCTTGTCGAGAATGACCTCACGCATCAGACCGTCCACCTCATGGTTGACCAGCGGCTTGCGCTTCATCAGGTAGTCATCAAGCGTGTGCCTTGGCAGCTCCTCAAACATCATTTCCTTGCTTGCACGGAAATATTCCCACACGGGGCCTGAAACAACAAACTCATTGTTGCGTGTAAAGACATTCAGAATATCCACAAGGCATTCACGCACGGTCATGATGTCGTAGATGGAATAATCCACGCCCCTGCGCACGCCGAAGCAGGAGGAAAAATCCGTTCCGCCCACACGGATCTGGAGTACCAGATCATAATATTTGTTGAGAATGGCACGGATGCTCATCAGCTCCTGCATGCGGCTTTCCTTGAAGGCAACACGGGGATCCTCAATGATCGGCATGCCGTAGAGGATTTCGCCGAGCTCTGCACTGCGCTTTTTGAGATGTGCAAAATAGGCATCGCCGTTCTCCGAATTGAACTTCGGGAAATTGATTCCCGTCAATGACCTTGCCATATGGGGCGTCAGACGCTCGGAGAAGCTCACAAACTGCTCCTGATTGCGCACACGGCAGAAGATCAGCGGAACATCCTCCTGCCTGAGTGTTCCCTCATCGACCGCAGTGCTGATCGCATCAAGCGTGTGCAGCACATTTTCCTCTGCCATGGGAACCTCGCTCTCGGCACAGGCATCCTCAAAGCAGAATACGATCGTCGTCAGCCCCGGTATCGCACCACTGAGGATCTTCGGCAGAAAATCCTTCGTTCCGGGCATGTACATCGTTGCACCCAGACAGTACTGCAGGAATTCACGCTCCGTATATTTATCAAAGCTTTCCGGTGCTTTTACAAACTTAAAGTCCGGCTGGTATTTCTGGTGTTTCATTCTTCAATACTTCCTTTTTCTGAAATAATGGCTTCCGGATAATATTCCTTGATCACACGCATCACAAGTGCCACCTGCTTTGCACGTTTCTTTGCATCGTCGTTCGTCGTATCCCAGCTGTGTGTCTTTGCAACTGCACCGCCTGTTTTCAGATAGATCGGTGCTGCAACACGGATCATCTCGGGAACCTCGTAGTGACGGATAAAGCCTCCCGTGGATTTTGGGTTTTCCGTGTGAATGTCGATCGGAATGTCGATCGCCTGCCGCATGGCAGCAAGCATCTGCATCTGGATGTCACGCACGGGATTGATGGAATTTGCACCGATGCTCTCAAGCAGCTTTGCCGAACAGGGATTTCCGTGTCCTGTGTGTGCCGACATCTTGAAGCGGCAGTCCGCCGGAATTTCGCCTGCCTTTCTGCACTCGTTGAGCACCCACAGACATCCCTCGTCATACACGAGGAAGGAACGCACGCCCAGTCTTGCGGCACGCTTGACATCCTCGATTGCACGAACGATCTGTTCCTGACCACGCAGACGATAGCCCATGCGCACGCCCTCCGGCGTATTGACGGATGCGGAGGTATCGGTCGTTGCACGGGGTCCGATCGCAAGGATCAGCTCTACCTGCCACTGACGGGCGTATTCCACCATCTTTTCGATCTCCTCATCCAGCAGCGTCCAGATGCCCTTTGTCTGTGTGACACGGTGGATGCTGATGCCGTACTTATCCAACTCCTCCAGCAGTGTTTTCATTGTGGAGGGTCCCTGAATGCCCGGAACCTCCAGACGGAACTGTGCACCGTCCGAAAAACGCTTTTCCGATGTCGGAAGATCATAGGCGTCGCCCTGCGGCATGCCGATCTTTCCCAAAAATGCTCTTGTCTGTTCGATACTGTTCATGTTACTCACATTCCTTTCCCTGTAATTCGTTCATCAGCTCTGTAATCAGCCCCTCATGGGAAATATCCAGAGGCGGCAGACTGCCACGCAGTCCCTTGTGAATGCGGATTTCAAGAAATCCTGCCTTTTTGGATTCCCGCAGCTTTGCAATTGCAGCCGTGATTTCCTCCTTTGTGGAAACTGCACTGTCCACCGTAGCATAACCGCATGCCCTTGCAATTCCCGTGAAATCCACCGCAAAGCCAGCGGACGGCTGACCGCCGACGGATTCATGCGCACCGTTGTTGAGGACGATATGCAGGAACTGCGGTACATCCACCTTGCTGACCATCGTCAGCGCCCCCATGTGCATCATGCAGGCACAGTCACCGTCAAAGGTGACAACAGGACGGTCGGGCTTTGCAAGTGCAATTCCCAGTGCCACGGAGGACGCATGACCCATCGAGCCTACATTGAGGAAATCGCAGCGGTGGCTCTCGTTCCTGCGTTCACGCAGGAAATACAGCTCCCTCGTTGCACGTCCCGTTGTCGCCGAACAAATCGTATTCTCCGGCATACAGTCAAGCACGATCTCCATTGCCTCCTCACGGCTCAGCGGATAGCTTGTATCGGGAATATTCGGCTTCTTTTCTGCCGCAAGCACGCCCTTCGGTGCAATCAGCGCCACGGGACAGCGATCCTGCATTACCTTGCGGCATGCCCATTCCAGAATTCGTTCTGTTTCTGTGTCATCATCTGCAAGAATTCTGTATTCAATGTTCATGATCTCCGGCAGTTTTTCAGTGATTTCCCCCTGCAGCTGATGCTGCGCCCAGTCGCCTGTCTGCGGCTGTCCACGCCAGCCGATCAACCAAATCATCGGCACAGAATACACATTCCTGTCCGCAAGGGATGCAAGGGGATTTACGGCATTACCCATGCCCGAATTCTGCATATAGACAAGCGGCAGTGTACCGCTTGCAAAATAGTGACCTGCGGCGATTCCCACGGCATTTCCCTCATTTGCGGCAATGACATGCTCCCTGTCCGTGGTGTGTGCGAGCAGGTAATTGCAGAAGCCGTTGAGATAGGAATCGGGTACGCCCGTAAAAAAGGCAACGCCGTTATCCCTGAGTGCGTTGAAAAATTTCTCCTGATTCAGCATACATTCACTCCTTTTCTGCGTTCAGTTATTACTGTTCGGATCATAAAAACGATAGTACTGCGGTGCATCCTCGTGGGTCTTCTCCCACGCCTTTTCAAACGCCTGCACCAGTGCAGGCGGCAGAGCACCGCCCTTGATCGCTGCAATATTCTGCTCCATCTGGGACAGCTTTGATGCACCAATGATGATTGCATCCCCACGCTCTGCATTGAGCATCGAATGGAACGCCATCCAGCGGTAGGCTGCCTCGATAATGGTGATCCCGTGCTTTCCGCATTCCTCCTTGAGTGTGCCGATGGCTTCAAAGTAAGAGAAGTCGGATGGTAGCCATGTCGTTC
>JAZOBK010000286.1:0-3037 GCA_045595985.1 Oscillospiraceae bacterium | reverse complement strand
ATGACCGTATGGGAATGGACATCCAGTATGTATCCCTACTTGGTGTAAAGGTTCCGTCCCTGACGATTCCCGTCAAGCCCGGCAGAAACCTTGCAGTCATTTTGGAAGTTGCCGCTATGAATAACCGTCAGAAGAAGATGGGTTACAATGCTGCAATGGAACTGATGAACCGACTCGGTATGCAGATGGATACTACCGAAACAGTTAAGAACTACGATGTTTTTTAATCGAGTCATTCACTTGGAGGAGCTATATGAAAGAACAGCTGCAGCATCTATGTGAACAGTATGGCTGCCGTCTGGAAACGGATGTCATTCTGTCACGGCATACGACCTTCCGCATTGGCGGAACTGCGGATTTCTGGGTGGAAATATCTTCCGTTCAGGGATTGCAGGCTTTGCTGCAATATTGTAAAACACAGAAACTCCCTTACTTTGTGATGGGTAAGGGCAGTAATATTCTTGCAGCGGACGCAGGCTTTCGAGGAGTTATCCTGCATCTTGGCAATGAATTTTCACAGATAACACTTTCCAACCATGTAATGACCTGTCAGGCGGGTGCGTCGCTTGGTTCTGCTGCACGCATGGCAGCAGAGCATTCTCTGAGCGGCATGGAGTGTTTAAGCGGTATTCCCGGAACAATTGGCGGTGCATTATACATGAATGCCGGTGCCTACGGCAGTGAAATGAAGGATGTCGTTGTCAGCTGTATGTATGTTTCCGATGACGGAAAGCTCTGCACAATGGACTTATCCGAGATGGAGCTTTCCTATCGCCATAGTATTTTTTCTGAAAACGGTGGTGTGATCGTCAGCGTTACGCTGTTCCTCACTCCCGGAAATCAGGATGAGATCTATCAGAAAATGGAGGAGCTTCTGGTGCAGCGTAAGACCAAACAGCCGCTGGAATTCCCCAGTGCAGGCAGCACATTCAAGCGTCCGCAGGGGAGTTATGCCTCCTTGCTGATCGACCAATGCGGACTCAAAGGAAGATCCGTTGGTGATGCACAGGTCAGTGAAAAACATTGCGGTTTTGTTGTCAACAAGGGAAGTGCAAGCTGTGCGGATGTCCTTCAGCTTTGTGAGGAAGTCAAAGCGGAGGTACAGGCAAAAACCGGCTATGTACTGGAGCTTGAGCCGATCCTGCTTGGTTGATTTGACAGAGATTTGAAACAGTTTTAAAGGGGTGCGAATTATGCAGCTGGTTATGATCACCGGTATGTCCGGTTCCGGAAAATCTGTGGTAATGCAGGTCATGGAGGACATCGGGTACTATTGTATAGACAATCTTCCGCCGCAGCTGATCCCAAAGTTCGTGGAGATCTGTGAACAGGCGGAAAACGGCATCACCAAGGTGGCAATCGCCGTAGACATACGTTCAGGTGGTATGCTTTCCGATATTTACAGCTGCTGGTATGATTTGAAACACGGTTCCAACGTGGATGTCAAGGTGGTATTTACCGCAGCGTCAGATGAGGTACTCATTCAGCGTTATAAGGAAACACGCCGGAAGCATCCGCTTGGAGATAAATGCGGTTCTCTGCAGGAAGCGATCAATTATGAACGTGAACAGCTGCAGCAGATGCGTGTGATTGCGGATTATTATGTGGAAACTTCACATTTGAGTGTTTCCCAGCTGAAAGAGGAAATCAAGGGAATGTTCCTTGCTGAAAAAGCGGATTCTCTGCTGATAAAAGTGATGTCATTTGGTTATAAGTACGGCGTTTCCACGGAATCAGACCTTGTGCTTGATGTTAGATGCCTGCCGAACCCGTTTTACATTCCTGAATTGAAGGAACACACGGGATGCGAGAGCTGTGTCCGTGATTACGTCATGCAGTTTCCGCAGTCCAGAGAACTGCTTTCCAAATTCATGGATATGCTGGAATTCCTGCTGCCTCTCTATATTTCAGAGGGCAAGAGTCAGCTTGTCATTGCATTCGGATGCACGGGCGGCAAGCATCGTTCTATCACATTTGCGGAGCTTGTGAGCGACGCATTAACAGAAAAAGGATACCATGTGCATAAATTGCATCGGGATATTGCAAGATAAATTCGGGGGTGAAAGGAATGTCTTTTTCTGACAATGTGCGTGAAAGCATTCGCAGCACCATAAATGATCAAGACAAGCGGTTTGCCTGTCTGTACGGAATGCTTTTGTATTGCCGCACGCTGACCAAGGATGAGATCTGTTTGAAAAGCGAAAGCGAAATATTTGATTCCGTTTTTCCCGTGCTGATGAAAACTGTGTTCGGTGCGGCGATTCCTCTGGAAATCACACATAAGCCGAGAAAAGACGGCACCATACTGTATATCTACCGCATCTGCGGCAGGGAAGCGGTCACAGGAATACGCAGGACATTCCACATACACGAGGCACGACGCATTGATATGAGAAATCTTCCGACGAATAGTATCGGTATGTTTCTTGGGGGCGTGTTTCTGACCTGCGGCAGCATGACCGATCCGAATAAAGACTACCATCTGGAATTCACAGCACCGACGGAGGAGCTGTGCAATGATCTGTGCGATGTATTGCTCAGTGTCGGTGTCCATCCGAATACGACAAAACGCCGTTATGCCCACTCTGCCTATCTCAAGGTGAGTGAGGAAATCGGCGATTTGCTGACTTTTATGGGTGCACAGAGATGCACACTGGAATTGATCGACATCAAGATCGACAAAGAAGTGAAAAATAACGTGAATCGCCTGAACAATTGTGATATGGCGAATATTGATAAAGTGATCTCCGCATCGGAAAAGCAGCAGGATGACATCCGTACAATCATCCGTCATGACGGAATGAAGGAGCTTTCGGCGGATCTGCGTGAGCTTGCCGAACTGCGGCTTGACAATCCGCATCTGAGCCTGCAGGATCTTGGGGAAATGCTTTCCAAGCCCATCGGACGATCCGGTGTGAACCACCGTTTCCGCAAGCTTGCGGTCATTGCGGATAAATATCGGGAGGAGGCGTCAAATGGTATCTGCTGAAGATTTTGTACATCTTCATGTGCATAGTGAATACAGTCTCCTTGACGG
>JAZOBK010000285.1:0-6311 GCA_045595985.1 Oscillospiraceae bacterium | reverse complement strand
GATATATTTTCAAAAAGCGGATTTTCTTCTTTTACAAAGCAGCAGCACTGCGGCTGCAATTGTCAGCAGCTCCGCTGCCGCAAAAGCAAGCCAGAGTCCTGTGATCCCCATCCATGCTGCAAGCAAAAATGCCAGCGGCAGGATCAGCACAAGTCCACGCAGCAAAGAAACGGCATTTCCCTCCTTCGGACGTTCTGTGGAAGTAAAATACATACAAAGCACGATATTCAAGCCGGCAAACAGTGTTCCGAGAAAGTAGAGCCGCAGCCCCTGTACTGCCAAATCCTGCAGCTGCATATCTCCCTGTGCATTGAACACCCGGGCAATCCACCCTGCACCAAAGAAAATGAATCCGTAAATGCATACCGACAGCAGCACAACGCTCCAAAGTGCATATCGGAGCGTCAGTTTCAATCGGAGGATCTCTCCACATCCGAAATGTCGGCTCAGAATTGGCTGTATGCCCTGTGCAACACCCGTAAATACGGCAATGACCACAAGGGATATGTTAGCGATGATCCCGTAGGCAGCCACGCCCGTATTTCCTGCAAATTGCAGCATGAGCAGGTTAAACACGATAATCACAATGCCCGACGAAAACTCCGTCACAAGCGAGGGGAATCCCACAATCAGCAGTCCGGTGCTCAAACGAATATCCGGTCTTTTGAGAGAGAGATGAAAACCATTCTTCTTCCGAAGAAAGAACACAGACAACACGCACATACTGATGACAGGTGCCAGACAGGTTGCAAATACCGCACCAAACATCCCCCACTGCATGAGATAGACAAACACATAATCCAGAACAATATTGGATAAGCTGCCCGCAAGCATTCCTGCCATGGCTAACTGCGGTGCACCGTCATTGCGGACGAATGCAAGGAGCATGTCATTGAGCAGAAAAACAGGCGAACATACCAACAGCATCTGCAAATAAATATGGCTCATGGCAAATGTGTCGTCATCCGCACCGAGCATGACGGTGATTTCGTCCGAAAAGCATAATCCCGCTGCCATAAATACAGCCGACAGCAGCCCCCAGAATACAAAGGCGGCGGTAAACGCAGCATCCCCCTGCTCCTTGTCATTGCGGCTGCGTGAGATGGTGTAGAGCGTTGCACCTCCCATGCCGATCATCAATCCGCTGCCATGCACCAGACTGTATACGGGGATAGCAAGATTGAGTGCTGCAAGTCCCTGTGCCCCAAGCCATCCCGAAATAAAGTAGGTATCT
Source organism: Oscillospiraceae bacterium (assembly GCA_045595985.1). Taxonomy (GTDB): domain Bacteria; phylum Bacillota; class Clostridia; order Oscillospirales; family Ruminococcaceae; genus UBA3855. The sequence continues at coordinate 5,077 of JAZOBK010000285.1, read as the reverse complement.
GCCAGGATATAGAAGGACAGTCCCAGCATACCGAGTACGCTGAGGGACGAATAACGCAAGAATTCCTTGAAGCATTGGATTTTCATAAAGCCCTCCCAAATAAAAAACGCCCTGTTTCCATCTTCAAAGGCCTAACGATGGAAACAAAGCGGCACCTCCCTCTACCCGGCGGCAGGGGGATTGCTATCAATTCCTATATATTATAACACACGTTCGGAAGGATGTCAAGGTTTCAATTCTTTGCCGAAGCCCTTCAATGCAGCTGCGATGTCAGCCCGTAGGTGCAATGCACTCATGCGTCTGTAATTCAAATTTCCTGAAAAAGAGAATTTACCCTTGACAAAATATTAAAAACATGGTATAGTATAAAGTACGAATACAGGTGTACTTTCTACACGGACGTTTTGTAAGTCGGGAGGGTTTGTATGGAACATCAGACACAGCTGATTGTGGTGGATGCATCCGTGCTGCCGGATGTCATCGGCAAGGTTCTGGAAGTTAAGAAGCTGCTCGCCAACAAAGAGGAAAAAAGCTCTGCTGCGGCGTGCAAGCGTGTTGGCATTTCCAGAAGTGCATATTACAAATATAAAAACTGTGTGTATTCCTACGAGGATAAGATCACACAGCGTATCATCAACCTGCACGCAGTGCTTCGGGATGAAGCCGGTGTACTGTCCAGTGTGCTTTCCGCTCTTTATAGTGCGGATGCCAATATTCTGACAGTCAATCAGAATATTCCCATTGACGGCGTTGCAGGCGTGACGTTTTCCGTGCGTCTGAACGGAGAAGTGCAGTCGCCCCACCAGCTGCAGCAGGTAGTCAGTGCTGTGCATGGTGTGGTCGAAGTAAAAATACTTTCAGGAGAATAAACCCTTAGGAGGATATGGAAATGGAAAAATTTGCAGTTCTGGGCTGCGGTGTTGTTGGCTCGGGTGTTGTGGAGCTCTTTGAAAAGAACAAGGCTCTGATTGAGAAAAGATGCGGTAAATCACTGGAAATGGGATATATTCTCGACCTGCGTGATTTCCCCGACAAACCCTACGGCAACAAGGTTGTCAAGAGCATCGACACGATTCTTGCGGACAATGACGTTACCGTGGTTGCGGAATGCATGGGCGGTGTTGAGCCTGCATTTACATTTGTAAAGGCTTGTCTGGAACACGGTAAGAGCGTTTCCACCTCCAACAAGGAGCTGGTGGCAAAGAAGGGCGATATTCTGCTGCAGACTGCAAAGGAACACAACTGCAATTTCTTCTTTGAAGCAAGCGTGGGCGGTGCAATTCCGATCATCCGTCCCCTGCACAAGTGCCTTGCTGCGAATGATTTTTCCGCAATCGCTGGCATTCTCAATGGCACTACCAATTTCATCCTGAACAAGATGATCTGCGATAATATGGATTTTGACGCTGCACTCAAGCTTGCACAGGAACTTGGTTATGCAGAAAAGGATCCGACTGCTGACGTGGAGGGACATGACGCCTGCCGCAAGATCTGCATTCTGTCCTCTCTTGCATTCGGCAAGCACGTTTATCCCGAATCCGTATTTACCAAGGGCATCCGTGAGGTGGAGCTGAAGGATACCAAGTTTGCTGAACAGCTGGGTTATGCGATCAAGCTGATCGCACAGGTGAAGATCCTCGAAAACGGCAAGATCCTGCCCACTGTTATGCCCATGGCTGTCAAGAACAGTAATCTGCTGTCACAGGTAAATGATGTATTCAACGCTGTGATGGTGGATGGTGACGGCATTGACCGTGCAATGTTCTATGGTCGCGGTGCGGGCAAGTTCCCGACGGCAAGTGCGGTACTCGGTGACATGATCGAGCAGGTACAGCTTGATGGTACGATTTCCGCACAGACATGGAACAGTGCGGAAAACACAGATTTCATTGAAGATTTCGCAGCATTCAGTGCAAAGCGTTATTTCCGCACCACTGCTGCGGATATGGCACTGCTGACGGAAGTATTCGGCGATGTTGAGGAAAGAACCATTTCCGATGACGAGGAAACCGTATGCATCGTGAATGCAGAAATGAATGCAGCACAGGTGGATGCCGCTGTCAAGGCTCTCGCACAGAAGGGCGTACAGGTGCTGGCACAGTATCCGGTGCTGGTATAATTAAAAACCGTCTATTCCCCCACGAACCAATTTCGGTTTGTGGGGTTTCTTACGTTAGAGAAAAATTTCCGCTAATATGCATAAAATGCAGATTTTATCTTGACATTCGTGCGAAACTATGCTATACTATATTTATTCCAGTCGACAGGAATCATAAAACAAAATATTATGTAAGGGGAGCTTTGACAGGCTGAGAGGAAGTTTTGACTTCGACCCATAACCTGATGCGGATAATGCCGCCGTAGGGAATGAACGGGAATGTTTTCAGCCATCGGTATGCCGATGGCTGTTTTTATTTTCTCAGGATCGGGGTATGCTGTCATGCTCCGAGGAGGTATTTATATGCAAATCAAACATACATTACGCCTTGTAGAAACCGGTATCCTGCTTGCACTGGCAACGGTACTTTCGGTACTTCAGCCGTTCCAGCTGCCGTTCGGCGGCGGTATTACCATCGTCAGTATGCTGCCAATCGTAGTGCTTTCCTATCGCCACGGCGTAAAATGGGGGCTGTTTTCCGCACTTGTGTACAGTTTTCTGCAAATGGCAACGGGGTTCGGTACGGTTAAGGGATTTTTCGTTCCGGAGGATTATGCACTTATCACGGGAATCAGCATTGTGTTTCTCGATTATGTCGCAGCTTACACCATGCTCGGATTTGGCGGTTTGTTCCGCAACCGCATGAAGCCTGTTCCCGCACTCTGTCTGGGGGCAGTTCTCGCCCTCCTACTGCGGTATGCGGTGCATATCGTGTCGGGTGCTGTATTCTTCGGTGCATGGGCGGAGTGGTTCTTCACCCAAGAGGGCTTCTACAGCATCGGTTCCGTAATCGTTGAGCGTTTCTCGGGAACAGGACTGGCCGTCATTTATTCTGTGTTCTACAACGGACTGTACATGATTCCTGAGATCATACTGACTGCCGGTGCTGCCCTTATCATTGGAAAAATTCCATTTGTCGGAAAAAAAGTAGGATAGATATTCATAAAAAATGACCCGCTTCTGCGGGGCATTTTTGAATTACTTAGCCTTGAAGGCAAATCTTACAAAGTTGTACATATGTGCACGGATGCAGTTGCCGCCGTGATAACCGCCATTGACATAGTGCCAGATATGCGGTACGCCATTATTTGTCATGACATTGTGGTAGCCTTCCGGTGTGGAATATACAACCTGATCGTTGGATCCTGCTGTCAGCAGCAACAGATAGGGAGATTCGCCTGTGAATTTGTAATCGTTCTCTGCAATCAGACCGGGAGTTACGCCGGGAGCAGGACAAATCGCACCTACATAACCGAACTTATCGGGTAGCTTATAGGCAATGTACAGAGATTCTCTGCCGCCCATGGAGAAGCCGGTGATCGCTGTGTTGTCCTTACCTGTCAGAACGGAATAGTTCTTTTCGATGTAAGGCATCAGGTCGTTTGTCAGTTCGTTGATGAAATTGTCATATGCTCTGTTGTTTGCATCATCCATACCTGTTGCTGCATCCTGTGTTGCACTTGCATAGATATACGGATATACAATGATCATTTCCTCTGCCTCACCGGCTGCGATTGCATTACCGATGATCTGACGCAGACGCATACTCTCATCTGTTTCACTTGCCAGGGTATCTTCATTCTGGTAGTAGCCATGCATTGCATACAGAACCGGATACTTCTTGCTTGTGGAATATCCCGCAGGAAGCAGGATATTGAAATTACGCTCACGCTTACAGGTGTTGGAATAATACTTAACCTTTGTGAGAGTACCATAGGATCTGCCGGAATGCTCTGTTCTGTCAATTTCCGGTTCCTTCTCTACCATTTTTGCAGCACACTGTGCAGTGTATTCTGCCATGGAAACAGTTACATTGCTGTTATTATTGTTGTTATCATTATTGTTATTGTTATTATCAGGTGTTTCGGACTGCTCATCTGCTGTGAACTTGTCGATCTGTCCCATTACAAACTTCACGATCTGCACAACGTCTACCACTTCAAATTTGCCGTTCCGGCTTACATCGGCAGCAAGCTTTGCAGATGCACTTGCCAGATCCTTTGTGAGTCCCTTCTTTGCAGCAGCTACGTCAAAGCCATTGATCACGCCGTCACAGGTAACGTCACCAAGGATGAAACTTACTGGCTTCGGTCCGTCGATCTTTGTACCCGGCAGTGCACCGATTGCTTCGTCAACGTAGAAGTTGATGGTGCTTTCTGCAGTTTCAACATAGATCTGCATATTTTTTGCACCCTCGGGAATCTTGTAATTGGTGTTTGCAAGCTGTACCCACTCGCCCTTCACTGCGGTTGCCTCCGCAATCGAATCATACTGCGTTTCACCGCTCGCGTCTGTGTACTGTAACTTCATGTAGAAGGTATCTGTTGCAGCACCTTCTCTGTATGCCACTGTTGCACTGAAGCTGAATTCCTGTCCCGGTACGAATGCACCTGCATTCAGATCCTTGAGTGCACCATGCCATGCGGAGGTTCTGTCCTGTACCAGCAGGGATTCGCTGCCCTTGTATGCGATTGCACCGCTCGTCTGTACTGAAGCTGCACCTCTGCCTGCCCAGCTGTCCGTGCTGCCTTCGAATGTATCATGATAGAAATAGCCGTTAGCGTCCGGTTCGATCGCTCCGCAGGTCAGCACGAATGTCGTTACACTCTGTGCATTCAGCTGTGCTGTGAAGCTTGAGCCGTTTGCCTGTACGCCCGATACGCTTGCAAGATTCTCAGAACCGGAGGATCTGATCGCCTGAATCTGGCTGATCTCCTCGCCGCCGCTCATGGAGAATGTCTGGCTCACTGCGGATGTTCCCTTATTGATTGCTACAACGGCAATAGTACCATCCGTATTCTTGTATGCAGAAATCAAAACGTTGGATGCAGGCTGTTCCGTTGCTGCAATTCTGTACGCTTCCGGACGAACGTACTTGGAGTACTGTGCCATCATGTAGCCACGCTTACTGATGGTGCC
>JAZOBK010000284.1:0-9049 GCA_045595985.1 Oscillospiraceae bacterium | reverse complement strand
GCCCACAGCACGACATGGCTACGATCCGACATGTCGATATAACGCAGCGGCACATCCGAAAGCTTCGCCGTCAGCTCGGTACGCAGATCCCTGACCGTACCGAAGGCAAGACGATTGATGAACAGCCCCGAGATCCACTGGAACACACCGCTGACGAGTACGGAAGCGGCAAGGATCACCGCAATTCTCGCAAGTCCCTCGAAATTCACATTGCCCGTCCCTACGGCACAGTCCACGGCTTCGCCGATGAGGATGGGCACCAGCAGTGAAAGGGATACGCCCACGAGGGTGCTGCACATGGTGAGAACCAGATAGCGGCGGTAGGGCTTGCAGTATTTCAGAATCCGGAATATGGTTTGTTTCATTCGTCAGCCCCCCTTACTGCATCTGGGAATTGTAGATTTCCCGATAAACGTCGCAGGTTTCCAGCAGATCGTCATGCCTGCCCTTGCCAACGCACCGTCCGTCATCCATCACAAGGATCAGATCGGCGTCCATAAGGGATGTGGCTCTCTGGGAAATCATGATCGTTGTCAGGCCCTTGCATTTTTCACGCAATGCCGTGCGAAGTGCAAGATCGGTCGCATAGTCAAGTGCACTCATGCTGTCGTCGAGGATCAGAATTTCGGGATTGCCTGCAAGTGCCCTCGCAATGGACAGACGCTGCTTCTGTCCGCCCGAAAGATTCCGTCCGCCCTGCACAAGATGCGTCTGCATTCCGTACTGGGTTTTCCCGACAAAATCCGCTGCCTGTGCGATTTCCAGTGCATTCTGCAATTGCTCGTCGCCTGCATTTGCGTCTGCCCAGCGGAGATTTTCCGCAATCGTGCCTGTGAACAGCACTGCTTTCTGGGGAACCACGCCGATCAGACGACGCAGTGACTGCATATCGTATTCCCCGACGGGCTTTCCGAACACTCGCACTTCGCCCTTTGTAGCGTCGTAGAATCTCGGAATGAGGTTGGCAAGGGTGGATTTTCCGCTGCCCGTGCCGCCGATGATTCCCAAGGTCTGTCCTTTTTTCAGTGTGAATGTGATGTCGTCAAGCGAATTGTCGCCCGCCCCCGCATACGCAAAATCCACATGGGAAAACGCAACTGCTTCTTCCTGCTGTGCATCGGGCTTTATATCGCCATTTTCCATGGATGTGGGCGTATCAAGCACCTCATGCACACGCAGGGCACAAGCCTGTCCCTTGGTGAGGATGACGATGAGATTTGCCATTACCACCATGGCAAGGAGGATCTGCGTCATGTAATTGGCAAACGCCGTGAGATCGCCCTGCGTGAGGCTTCCACCATTAATCTGCACGCCGCCGAACCAGATCACGGCGACAATGCCGAGGTTGAGGATCATAAATGTCAGGGGATTGAGCACAGCGGAAATCCTGCCGACAGCAAGCATACTGCGTTCCAGATCCTCGCATTCCCGTGCAAATTCCTCCTTTTCCTGCTTCTGGCTGCTGAACGCACGGATCACACGCATACCGTCGAGATTCTCGCCCGTATGTCTTGCGATAGCGTCAAGCTTCTTCTGGTTTTCACGATACATGGGGACCGTGCGGTTCATGACAAAATACAGCAGCAGCCCGACAATGGGGGCGATGATGAGAAAGATCAGCGAGAGCTTCACGTCGATCATCAGAGCCATGATGATCGCACCGATAATGAGGAACGGTGCACGCACCGCAAGGCGGATGAACATATTCACACCCGTCTGTGCCCCAGCAGCGTCGGCAGTAATGCGGTTAATGAGTGTGGATGTACCGAAACGGTCGATCTCCGTATGGGAAAGCGTGTTGATATGTCGGTACAGTGCCGAACGCAGATCGGTACCAAAACCGAATGCACATTTTGCGGCAAAGTACTGACAGGTCAGGGCAAATGCCAGACCGCAGATGCCGAGCAGAACGATGAGTCCGCACATTTTGCCGATGTAGGCAGCATCCCCCTTGGCGATGCCGTTGTCGATGATTTTTGCCATTACCACGGGGACGATCAGCTCAAAAATCGCCTCCAGCAGCTTAAAGAACGGGCCGAGCACGAGTTCTTTGCGGTATGGCTTGAGAAAACGTAGCAGATGCTGCATGGAATCTTCCTTTCAGGATAAAGTTTCTATTTTATTATACCCATACTGCGAAAAAAAGTCAAGGCGGCATAATCAAAACCACCGTTTTCCCATCGGGCGAACGGTGGTCATGGAATCAGTTCGCAGAATTCACTGCCGCAGTTGACGCGATCACTGCACACATTGCCGCCTGCTGTGCGGCGATCATTTGCAGCGTGGACGCCGTTGCAGCGGTATTTGTCATGCTGCCCGCATTGTGGAGAATAGATACAAGACCGGCAGCGTGCATGAGTCTTGTTGTTCTGTCAATGGAGAAAAAGCCGTAGCCCTTCTGCTTTTCAAGGAATTCGTCCGCCTGAGCGATTTCCGCAATCATCTTATCAATATCCGCATCCAGTATGGAAAGCGAAGCAAGCACTGCAGTTTGATAATACTTTCCGTAATGCAGACCTGCCTTGTCAAGTCCGTCATAGAGTGCCAGAAATCTCTCGCATTTTGCTTCCGATGAGCCCGCTGCAAGCGTCAGCACATGGGACAGAGCCTGCACGGAGTTGGAATCGTGGAAACGCTGTTTCAGCATTTTGTAGCACTGCTCCATTTCTGCTATCAGCTCATCATCCGACTTGTCGGAAAATGCCATCAGCACGGCATACACACTGTCCTCGCTGCCTGTCAGGAACGGATGCTCCTTCTTCATGCGGGTGTAAATTTCTTTCGCACGTTTTGCAACACCCTCCGCCTGCTCACGGGTGATCATATCGGTCATGACGGCGGAAATGTAGGCAAGGTACTCCGAGCCGTAGAAGAATTCACGCATTTCACTGTAGATCGCCATGGACGCCTGCAGCTTATCCAGAGGATCCGCCGCACCGGCAAGAAGGGTAACCATGGGGAGCTTTGTATTCCCGCGGAAAGTGGAGAAAATACTGGTATGCTGTTCCAGTGCCTTGCGGCATTCCTTCAGCTTTTCCGCAGAAACCTGCACGTTCCTGCCGGCAAATGCCATGGCACAGATCGGAATGATATAGATGCCGTCCCACGGGAATGTGGATTTGATGGTATCTCTGTCAGCAATGAATTGCTCGCAGATCTGCGTCAGTTTTTCATTCATAATGTCCCTCCGTTCATGCCTTCAGGATTGCCCTGCAGACGCAGGGCAATCCTGTTTCAATGCTTTACTTTGCTTCATCCTCCGTCGTTTCTGTCACAGCCTTCAGACCAGCGGCAAGACCTGCCAGCCCCTGAATCTCACTCGGGATAATGAGCTTGGTTGCCTTACCATCAGCAGCCTTGCCGAATGCTTCCAGTGCCTTGAGCTGCAGAACGGACTGGTTCGGGTTCGCCTGATTCAGGCGTTCCAGACTCTCTGCCAGTGCCTGCTGTACGGATGCGATCGCCTGTGCTTCACCATCTGCCACACGGATCTTCTGCTCACGGATTGCCTCTGCACGGAGGATCATCGCTTCTTTCTCCGCAGTCGCACGGAGGATCTCCGCTTCCTTGTCAGCCTGTGCACGCAGGATCTTGGATTCCTTTTCTGCCTCGGCAACCAGTACCTGTGCCTTCTTTTCACCCTCTGCCTGCAGAATCTTCTCACGGCGTTCACGCTCCGCCTTCATCTGCTTTTCCATGGAATCCTGAATCTCTCTCGGAGGCAGGATGTTCTTCAGCTCCACACGGATGACCTTGATGCCCCAGCGGTCGGTTTCCTCGTCCAGAATCGCCGTGATCTTGGTATTGATGACATCACGGGAGGTCAGGGTAGCGTCAAGCTCCAGCTCGCCGATGATATTACGCAGAGTAGTTGCAGTGAAATTCTCGATCGCCATCATGGGGTTCTCGATACCGTAGGTGTATTTCTTAGCGTCCGTCACCTGAAAGAACACGACTGTATCGATCTGCATGGTAACGTTATCCTTAGTGATAACCTGCTGCGGTTTGAAATCCACAACACGTTCCTTCACGGACACACGTCTTGCCACACGATCCAGAACAGGTATCAGCAGGTGCGGGCCGGTCTGCCATTCCGTGCGGAAGGTTCCAAGACGTTCAATGACAAAAACGTGAGCCTGCGGCACAATACGAATGCAGGAAACTGCAACCAGCACCAGAAAAATAATCACTCCAATCACGATATAAGCGATGATCTCATCCATAACAAATTCCTCCTAAATAATGATTAAACTCAGTGTTTCATTTCATACTATTCCCATTTCAAAATCATGATTTTGATAGCCGCTGCAGGCGGCGTTTGGGAATGCATGAGACGGATTTCATGCCGTTTCACGGCATGAAATGGCGGGTGCGTCAGCACACGCTCCTGATCAAACTATTTCAATAGTATGATCAGGAATTAGTATCAGAAACAGCTTCAACATAAGCGGTCGTACCGGAAATCTCCGTTACCTTCACGGCAGTATCCACCGCAATGACGGAACCGTCACGGGTTCTGGCACGCCAGTTTACCCCGCCGATCCGAACTCTGCCCGTATTCTTCGCCCCATTGATCTCCTGAATCACAACGGCAGTTTTACCGATCTCGGCGTCCAGATTGGTGGGGATCTTATCACCCACCTTGAATTTCTTCAGGATCGGCTTTGTGGCAGCCAGCAGCAGAACCGACGCAGCCGTAAATATGATCACCTGTCCCAGCAGCGGCACCTCCAACGCTGCCGCAATGAATGCTGCCAATGCACCGGCGGCAAACCATACGCTGATGAGCTGCATGGTGCAAAGCTCCAGGATCACCATCCCGATAAATATGATACCCCAGACAATCATCCATGTCGTCATAAAATCTCACTCCTTGCTCTTTCGGCTTAGTCGCTGGAAGTGATCGTCACCGGCAGGATCGCTTCGGGCAGGAAGTTCACCTCATAGCGATACCGATCAACCTCTGCACCGCTGATATCCTCCACAACGTAGATCGTCCATTCGTTCAGGCTGACAAAATGCTTCTTGTACTCGTTCTCGCCGGTTTCGCAGATGATCTCCAGCTGGTTATCCTCGTTGTCCACTTCGATGGAAAAGGCGGCGATCAGTTCAAATACCGGTTTGTCGCTGCGGGCATTGATGACCGTCAGACGGCGGATGACATTGAAATTATCCGCCTCCTTGGATACATTGTGGGAAACCCGACTGGACTCCGTGCATCCGCTGAGCGTCAGTGCAAGCATCAGGGCTGCTCCGGCAGCAGCCATTCGATTGCGTCTCATGATTCGTTACTCCTTTGCTGCGTTTCTTGCGTAAATAAATTTTACCAACTCAAGCCGACTGCGGTTTGGTTTGTATTCACATTATATCATATCCTTTCGCACTTGTCAATGGGTTTTCATAAATTTATGTAAATATTTTTTACTCACTCGAAATGATGATGACGATTTCACTTGCCAAGACACATACGGCACAAAAGATTTCCGGAACAAAAAACTCCGATACAGAAGTATCGGAGTCCGGGTATCCAAAAACCCTATGATTTCTCTTGTGCTCCTGCCCGCCTGCGGCGGGCTGGAAGGATGTATCTATGTGATGTCTTGCTATTTCACAACACTTTTTTTGAGGCACGCCAAATCGAATGCATCCACCTTGCCGTCACCTGTCAGATCGGCGATCTGGAGCTGTTCCTTGCTGAGTGATCTTTTTACCAGCAGATATTTCTGCAGGGCGATCACATCCGTCACGGAAACACTGCCGTCCATGTTGACGTCACCTTCTGTGACTGTCGGCAGCTCCATATCGTCCGAGATGGAATAGAATGCGGGCTTTGCCTGAAATTCTCCGTCAAAGAGCAGCGGTACTTTGTCGGCACGCCAGCTCTGGTCGTCGGTTACGCCCCAGATGATGACTGCGGAAATGCTGTCCGCATTTCTGACGCAGGCATCCAGAATATCACTGTACAACTGTGCTTGTTGTTTCAGCCCATTTTCGGAGGTGTCAAGTGTCGTGATATCCAGCTCCGTCACCTGCACATCCAGTCCTGTGGAGGCGTACTTTTTAATTGCCTTCTCAAACTGTTCCGCTGTCGGGAATCCGACAGCCAGATGTGCCTGCATACCGATACCGTCAATCAGGTCTTCTGATTTCAGATCCATTGCCATATCATAGATTGCATTCATCTTGCCGTCAACGTATTCATTATAATCATTGTAATACAGCTTGCAGTCCTTGGGGGCATATTTTCTTGCAAAAGTGAACGCATACTTGATAAAGGAATTATCGCCGAAGATCTGCACCCACGCCGATGCACCCTCCTGCGAATTGTTGGAACCTGCCGCACGGGGATTGCCCTCATCCGTCCATGCCTCGTTGACAACGTCCCATGCGTAAAATTCCACATCGGGATAATCCTTTTCCAGCGTCTGCATGACATTCTTGATGTAATTCTCCATACGGGTGATCATCTTTTCCTTGGAAACCCAGTCGCCGTCATTGGAAAATCCCTCTTTAAAGAACCAGTCCGGTGTCTGGCTGTGCCATACCAGTGTGTGACCTCTTACAGGGATGTCATTCTCTGCACAGTAGTCCAGCATACTCTTGGCAGCCGAAAGTGAAATCTGGGGGTTGTCATCCTCACCCGTTTCTTCTGCATTCGCCTGCGAAGCCTCCTGATTCAGTACAAAGTCGGGTTTGAGTTCGTTGCCGAACGTCATACTCGCACTGAAATGCTTATCCACCAGATCCATAAAAGACGGGGAAGAAAGATTGGACGCCATAATTGCCGTACCGAACTTAAAATACGGGCTGTAGAGCTGGCTTAACGATGGCAGTTCGTCCTGAATCGGGATAACAGGAGCAGCTTTCAGCACAAAATCATCCAGATACAGCTTACAGGTATCACCGCACTCGAAATACACATACACATTGGTCATGTCGGATGTGAAGCTGACCTTGACGTCCTCGAAACTCACCCACTGGTCGGTGCTCTGTGATTTGAGATTGCTGTAATGACGCTTGCCCTCGGTATCGGTGTACTCCATGCTGAAGTTCACGCTGCTGTACCATTCAGACTTTACGTTCGCACTGATCAGGTACTCCTTATTCGGTTCGCAGATGTCATCCAGACGAAACTGCGGACCATTCCAGCTTTCCGTTCTGCCGCTGACGCAGAGTGAATTCTCACCGCCAAACGCCTGCTCGCTGCTTGCCTCAAGTACCTCGACACCGCCTCTGCCTGTGAATCCGTCCGTCACGCCGTCCTCAAAATCCGCCCCAAATATCACTGTGCTTTCCGATGCATCCGCCGCATTTACGCTCTGTACGGGGAGCACCGCCGCCGCACATACGACAGCGAGTGTACCGCTGAACATACGGCACCACTTATTTTTTCTCATATTTCACCCTCCTCAATTCTTTCTCAAAAGCTGCACAAAACGCAACAATTCGCTGCAGCTTTCGCAATATCAAAAAGCAATTTCATTATAGCATCTTTCAAAGCATTTGTCAATCATTTCCTAAACAGCAGTATGCAAGGAGCTGTGTGTTTTTGTCCTGTTCTGCAGGAATCTCCGGAAGATATTTTATCAGCTATGAAAAAAGTGACAGCATTGCAGCGTAATGCATCTGCTTTGCTGACGGGAAACATCTACGGAAATAACACCGGAATTGTACCATTTTATCCACTAATTCTCCAAATTGTAAGTTGACAGGCAAGTTCTAAATTTGCTATGATAAACTTATAAACTTTTCAACTGTAAATTTATGTAAAAAGGAGAGATCGTTATGAAACGTTTTACTGCTGCTGTATGTGCAGCAATTCTGACAGCACTGCCGGTCATGGGAATGCCGCTTTCCGGTGCTGCAGATAATCCCATTGCACAGAATGTCTTTACCCCCGACCCTGCACCGATGGTCTACAATGATACATTCTATATGTATGTTGGACACGATGCGGATGGTGCGGATTACTTCACAATGCCGGACTGGAGAGTCTATTCTTCGACCGATATGCAGAACTGGACGGATCACGGCGTTATTCTTTCGGACTCTGATTTTGCATGGGCTGAACCCGACTCTGCATGGGCTGCCCAATGTGTTGAGCGAAATGGCAAATTCTATATGTATGTTACCCTTGTTCCGGCTGCTACCGGCGGCCGTGCCATTGGCGTTGGTGTTTCCGATTCCCCGACCGGTCCGTTCAAGGATGCTCTCGGAAAGCCCCTCTGCGGCCCGAACTGGGACTATATTGATCCCACCGTTTTTGTGGATGATGATGGTCAGGCGTACCTCTACTTCGGCAATCCCCGTCTTTACTATGTTAAGCTGAACGAGGACATGATTTCTTATTCCGGTCAGATCACACAGGTTGAAATGACAACGGATGCATTCGGTGTAAAGGAGGATCGCACGACCTATACCGAGGGACCGTGGTTCTACAAGCGTGGCGATCTTTATTATATGCTCTATGCTGCAAACGGCATTCCGGAGGACATCCGCTATTCTACAAGCACCTCCCCCACCGGCCCGTGGAAGTATCAGGGTGTCATCATGCCCCAGCAGGGCGGAAGCTTTACCAATCACTGCGGTATTGTTGATTATAAGGGGCATTCCTATTTTGCATATCACAACGGAGCACTTCCGGGCGGCGGCGGTTTCCAGCGTTCTGCCTGCATTGAGGAATTCACCTACAACCCCGACGGCACGATTCCGGAAATCAATATGACGGAGGAAGGTCCTGCACAGATACAGGTTCTCAACCCCTTCGTTCGCAATGAAGCGGAAACGATTTGTTGGTCTGTGGGCATTGAAACTGAGGTCTGCAGTGCAGGCGGCATGAATATCGGCTTTATTGAGAACGGCGATTACATCAAGGTCAGCGGCGTGGATTTCGGTGAAGGTGCAGAATCCTTTACAGCAAGCGTGGCTTCCGCCGGAGATGGCGGCAAGATCGAGATCCATCTTGACAGTGTGAGCGGTCCTGTGGTGGGTACCTGCGATGTTTCCGGAACCGGCGGCTGGCAGAACTGGCAGGAGGTTACCTGTGATG
>JAZOBK010000283.1:0-2414 GCA_045595985.1 Oscillospiraceae bacterium | reverse complement strand
GTTTACACGAGGGACATCGGACTGACGGGTATTGAGGTCTACGACCTTTTGCGTGATGAATACGACATTCAGATCGAATTCGGCGACATCGGCAATATTCTGGCATATATCTCCATCGGTGACCGCATACAGGATATTGAGCGTCTGGTGGGGGCATTGGAGGACATCAAGCGGCTGTATTCCCGTGACAAATCCACCATGCACAATGCAGAATACATATCTCCCATTGTGGCGATTACGCCCCAGAGGGCGTTCTATTCGGAAAAGGAGCTGCTGCCCATCCGTGAAACAGCGGGACGCATCTGCGGAGAATTTGTCATGTGCTATCCTCCGGGCATCCCGATCCTTGCCCCCGGTGAGATGATCACAGCGGAGATTGTGGATTATATCCTCTATGCCAAGGAGAAGGGCTGTTCCATGCAGGGACCGGAGGATCCGGAGCTGGAGAAGCTGAATGTGCTGAAAGGAGTGTAGCGAATGGATTATTGGTTTTCGGAACTTCACACTAATAATGTGAAAATGTCCATACGAGTGGAAAAACAGTTGTTTTCCGGTGAGAGTGATTTTCAGCGGATCGACGTGTTTGAGTCCGAGGAATTCGGACGGTTCGTGACCTCCGACGGCAGTGTGATCTTCTCGGAAAAGGACGAATTCACCTATGATGAAATGATCGTTCATGTGCCGATGGCGGTGCATCCGCACGTGAAGAAGGTGCTTGTCATCGGCGGCGGTGACGGGGGCGTAGCAAGAGAGCTTTCCTACTATGAAGAAATCGAGGAAATCGACGTTGTTGAGCCGGATGAACTGTTTGTGCAGGTCTGCAAGGAATTTTTCCCCGACAATGCAAGGGGACTGGAGGACGAGCGTGTCAAGATCTATTATCGTGACGGACTGCGGTTCCTGCGGCGAAAGGAGAACGAGTACGACCTGATCATCAATGACAGCACGAACCCGTTTGGGCATACGGCAGGGCTTTTTACAAAGGAATTTTACGGCAGCTGTTATAAAGCACTCAAAGAGGATGGCATTATGGTGTATCAGCACGGAAGCCCGTTCTTTGACGAGGATGAGGATGCCTGCCGTGCGATGCACAGGCGTGCATTTCGGAGCTTCCCCATCAGCCGTGTATATCAGGCACATATCCCGACCTGTCCGTCTGGCTACTGGCTGTTCGGCTTTGCGTCGAAGAAGTATCATCCGCTGGAGGATCTTGATGCCAAACGCTGGAAGAAACGCAAGCTGAAAACGTGGTACTACACCACAAATCTGCATACCGGAGCATTCATGCTGCCGAGGTATGTGGAGGATCTTCTGGAAGAAGAAGAAGGGAAAACTTCTTAATTGAACTGCCCGACTATTATAGATTGAAAAGGAGAATTTACCATGAAATTATTAGTTATCGGCTGCGGCGGTGTTGCAACCGTTGCCATTCACAAGTGCTGTGCAAACCCCGTATTCACTGAGATCTGCATTGCAAGCAGAACCAAATCCAAGTGCGATGCCCTCGCTGAAAAGCTCCGCCCGACCACAAATGCCGTGCTTACCACCGCACAGGTGGATGCGGACAGTGTGGATTCCCTGATCGCACTCATGAACGAATACAAGCCCCATACCGTTCTGAACGTCGCTCTGCCCTATCAGGATCTGACCATCATGGACGCCTGCCTTGCCTGCGGTGCGAATTATGTGGACACTGCTAACTACGAGGCAGAGGATACGGATGATCCCGAGTGGCGTGCGATCTACGAAAAGAGATGCGAAGAAAAGGGCTTCACAGCGTACTTTGATTATTCATGGCAGTGGGCGTATCAGGAAAAGTTCAGGGAGGCAGGTCTGACAGCCCTCCTCGGTTCGGGCTTTGATCCGGGCGTAACGAGCGTGTTTGCGGCGTACGCCCAGAAGCATTATTTTGATGAGATCCACTATATTGACATCCTTGACTGCAACGGCGGCGATCATGGCTATCCGTTTGCAACCAATTTCAATCCGGAGATCAATCTGCGTGAGGTTTCCGCAAACGGTTCCTACTGGGAAGACGGAAAATGGGTGGAAACGGAGCCCATGGAGATCAAGCGTGAATACAATTTCGAGGGCGTGGGCATGAAGGATATGTATCTGCTGCACCACGAGGAGATCGAGTCCCTTGCAAAGAATATCCCCAATGTGAAGAGAATCCGCTTCTTCATGACGTTCGGACAGAGCTATCTGATGCACATGAATTGCCTGCAGAATGTGGGAATGCTCGGCACAACGCCCGTGGAATTTGAGGGACATGAGATCGTGCCGATCAAGTTCCTCAAGGCCCTCCTGCCCGATCCGTCCACACTCGGTCCGAGAACTGTCGGCAAGACCAACATCGGCTGTATCTTCCGTGGTATCAAGGACGGCAAGGAGCGTACGATCTATATCTATAA
>JAZOBK010000282.1:0-5479 GCA_045595985.1 Oscillospiraceae bacterium | reverse complement strand
TATGTGCTGGTTTATAACGGGGAGATATACAATACGGAAGAAATACGCCGGGATTTGCAGCGGGCGGGCCATCGTTTTCTGGGGCATTCCGATACGGAAGTGGTTCTCCATGCCTACGCGGAATACGCAGAGCGGTGTGTGGACCACATCAACGGTATTTTTGCCTTTGCAGTCTGGGAACACAATCGGGAACGGCTGTTCCTCGCCCGTGATCGTATCGGCGTAAAGCCCCTGTTCTACCACCTCACGACGGAACGTCTGGTATTTGGTTCGGAGCTGAAAGCGATCCTCGCCCATCCCTGCGTTCCCCATGAAATCGATATAAACGGCATCAGTCAGCTGCTGCTGTTCGGCCCCGGCAGAACACCCGGCTGCGGTGTATTCCGTGGTATGTCGGAACTGCCTGCGGGACATTGTGCATACTACTCCAAAGAAAACGGATTGCAGACAAGATGCTACTGGAAAATGGAAGCCAAAGAACACACGGATAATTTCAAACAAACTGCCGAACACGTCCGGTATCTGCTGACGGATGCGATCAGACGGCAGTTGGTTTCGGATGTACCACTGGGAACCTTCTTGTCGGGCGGGCTCGATTCCAGCTTGATTTCATCGGTCGCTGCAAGGGAATTTGCAAAGGACGGACGTGAGCTGCATACATTTTCCGTAGATTACACGGACAACGACAAGTACTTTCAGAAAAGCAAATTTCAGCCGAACAGCGATCCTGCCTACATCCGCAGGATGCAGGAATATCTGAATGCAACGCACCACTGGACGGTCATTGACACCCCCGCTTTGACCAAGGCACTGTTCAAGGCAGTGGATGCGAGGGATCTGCCCGGAATGGCGGATGTGGACGCATCCCTCCTGCTGTTCTGTGGAGAGATCCGTAATGAAGTGACGGTTGCACTTTCGGGAGAATGTGCGGATGAATTGTTCGGCGGCTATCCCTGGTATCGTGATCCCGAGATCCGTGCCGCATATGGATTCCCATGGTCGCAGAGCACGGCGTATCGCATGACATTTGCAAAGCCTGAAATTGCAGAAATTCTGGAACAGCGTGGGGATGTAGACAGAGAATACCGTGATACCCTTGCAAGGACTGCTCTGCTTGCAGGCGAATCCGATGGGGAGTGCCGAATGCGTGAGATGATGCGGCTCAATCTCGACTGGTTCATGCAGACGCTGCTTGACCGCAAGGATCGTATGAGTATGTACAACGCCCTTGAGGTACGGGTGCCGTTCTGCGATTATCGGATCGCCCAGTATCTGTACAACGTGCCGTGGGAATTCAAGGAATACGGCGGCTATGAAAAGGGCTTGCTGCGTGAGGCAATGCGTGACTATCTGCCCGAGGAGATTCTGTGGCGTAAAAAGAGTCCCTACCCCAAAACACATAACCCCAATTATCTGACAGCAGTAACGGAGCTTCTGGAGAACCGCCTGAAAAATCCGGACGCCCCCATCCTGCAGATCGTAAAGCGTGAGTCCCTCGAACAGCTTATGTACGGAAGTGAATCCGTACAGTGGTATGGGCAGCTCATGACAAAACCCCAGACGATCGCTTATTTTGCACAGATGGATTACTGGATGGAGAAATATAACGTGAAAGTTTGCTTGTAGGAGATTTCCCCTGCCGTTCGGAGGATCGGCAGGGGTTTCTCTTTCTTGGAAAGATTTTCTCTCATCCCATTGACAAATCTGTACAAACATGGTATAATGAATCAGCTAAAGAGAAAAAAGTGCAGAATACTGCATAAAATCGCAGTTTTTGGTAGTTTTTTTACCATTGCCTGCAAAGAACAACAAGAAAGGATTTTTCCCATGAAAGACCAAACAAGAGGCAGGATCAGAATTTTCATTTTCCTGCTGCTCATTATCGCCGTGATCGCCCTTATCTGGGTTATGTCCAAAAACAAGCACAAGTCCACGGATACCGGTACCAATTCGGCAATCCCCGTGGTACAGCTCACAACCGAGAATAAAAGTGAATCCGAATCCACATCCGGCATCCAACCGCTGACATCACTCTACATCGAAAATGTTCCCCACATCTATCAGGCGGAAACCTACCCCACGGGATGTGAAAGTGTGGCTGCCGTTTCCCTGCTGCAGTACTACGGTCTTGACATTACGGTGGAAAACTTCATTAATGCCCATCTTCCGAAAACCGATTATCCCTATTATAAGAATGATGTCATGTATGCGGACAGCCCTTGGGATGCGTTCATTGGCGATCCCTACTCCGACTCCGGCTATGGGTGCTATTCCACTGCCATTGCAAAGGCAATGCATTCCGCTGTACAGGGGCAATATCAGATCAGCACACTGTATAATGTATCGCTGGAAACACTGTTCAAGAATTATGTGAAGCAGGGGCATCCCGTACTGATCTGGGGAACAATTGAAATGCAGGAACCCCGTGTAGGGCACAAATGGACACTGCCAAATGGTGAAGAATTCACGTTCATCTCCCCCGAACACGCATTACTGCTGATTGGTGCTGACAATGAGAATTACTACTTCTCGGACTCCATGCGGCAGGACGCTGTGGTTTCCTATCCGAAGGCGGCTTGCGAAACTGCCTATGCGGCACTGCACAAACAGGCGATTGTCGTAAACACGATAGAATAACACAAATTGGATTTTGCAAAGGTTTGCAAATCCGTTTAAAACTGTATGGAAACGATACTTTCGCGTGAGCTTTCCCCCGCCTTAGGCGGGGGAAAGCTTTTCAATGCGTTGTTTTTACAGAAAATCTATGGACAGTACTTTCGTAATATGCTATAATAAAATTATATGCTTTAAATGACACTCTGAAAGGAGAATTTCTATGAATCTCAAGAAGATGATCTCTGCAATTTCGGCAGCTGCACTTTGTATGGGCATGGAAAGTGCAATTCCAGAACAGTTCGCAGCTGCGGATGAACCTGTACGCATTATGGCAGTCGGTGATTCCATTACCGACGGTTATATCAATGCGGACAACGGTTACCGCAAATACTTCTGCTACCAACTGCAGCAAAAAGGCATCGCATTTGACATGGTCGGCCCGAACAACAACTGGACGAATGAAGCTTCCTACAACTGGAACGGCACGAACATCACATATGACCCTGCCCACGCAGGTTACAGCGGTTATGCCGTGATGCAGTACAATGGACGCAGCGGCATCTATGAAACGCTGTTCGGAAATGGCAATATGATAGAAACCTACGATCCCGACATCGTACTTTTGCAGATCGGTACGAATGATCTGCTGGATGCACGGCTTAATCCCGTGAATAACAGCGGCGATATTACCGCCACTACCGGTGCACTCGACCGTCTGGAAACGCTTGTGGATAAGATTCTGGAGCACATGGACAGCTCCGATGTCCTGTTTGTTTCTACAATTCCGGATATTGACGCTGCAATCCGTGCGGACTGGCTTGCTCCATACGGTTGGACCTATGGTGTTGACACGGGCAATACCGCTGCACTTTCAAAGGTTGTGGATGAGTGCGTGGACGCCTACAACGCAGGCGTTGCGGAGCTTGTTTCCAAAAAGCAGGCTGCCGGAAAGAACGTACAGTTCGGCGATATTCACAGCTGCATTGACATTGCAGCAGGTGACCTTGAGGACGGCTGTCATCCAAGTGAACAGGGTTATGCTAAGATGGGGGCACACTGGGCTGAGAAGGTTTCCGCTTATCTCAGCGGCGGTACGGTGAATCCCCCTGCAACAGAATCTCCCACGGAACCTCCGACAGAACCCACAACTGAACCGATCGTGGACAATCCGCCTCTGATGGGCGACCTGAACAACGACCAATCCTTTACAGTTACGGATATTATCGCACTGCAGAAATATCTGCTCTGTCTTGAAACGCTGGATGATCACGCAATGAATGCAGCGGACATGGACTCCAACGATAAGATCAACGCATTTGATCTTGCACTGGTCAAGCGTAAGGTACTGGAATATACGCCAATGGCGTGGTAATGTGCACAATCCAAAACATCCCTCGTCATAAGACAGATAGTCATACTAAATACAAAAACACCGGCAGAGGACTGATTCCCCTGCCGGTTTTGTTTTACTCTGATTTGATAAACGCGTCCGCAAACCCAGCCGCTTTTACCTTCTGCAGCATGGCTTCTGCATTCTCACGCTCCCGGAATGCACCGACCTGCACACGGTACAGCTTCGCCGCCGCTTTCGGTGCCATCCTCTCCTCCACATCCGCCTTGAACTTCTTCCAAGCGGTCTGCTTGTCGTCATCCGAGCCGCCCTTGTGCGACGGTACAAAGCACTTCGGGCAGATTTTGCCCGTCACGTCATAGTGACGGATAAGGTCGTTTACGGTCAGCCCGTACTTCTTCAGAAGCTCCGCACACAGCTCGACCAGTGCCGCATAGGTCTGATCCGTAAACCTGCCCGTCCAGTCCAGATGGCAGCACTCAATGCTGATGCTATAGGCGTTGGCGGCGTTCGTGCAGTACGCAATTTCATCGTCCGGAACACAGCGGATCACTTCGCCCTCCAGACCGATGATGTAATGACTGGAAACATAGTTTTTTCTGAAGCGGCAGTTTTCAAAATAATTGCGGTTTGCGATTGCCGTGGATTTCGGGTTTGCGACGTAATGCACGGCGATTTTCGTCGTTTCTTCACGCTTCTTACCCGGTCTGCTGTACTGATTCACGGTCAGCAGCTTTTCTGTGATGTTCATGTGATTCCTCCTTTTAGCGGATGCCAAGATAATGCCTTACTCCGGCTTCTACAACATCCAGTTATTGCCGTAAAGTTAGTTCCAAAGAAAATAATTCAGTATCACACTGGCGTACAATTTTCCCATTTTCTGTTTTCCATTTTCATTTGGGTGTAATCCATCTATTAAATATTGACCTTCTGCATCCTGGTTTTCATTTTCCCTAACGATTCCGCTTTCTGAGTAAGCATCGATTATTATAAACCCATACCTATTTGCCATATTTCTTATTGCATTAAATACAGCTTCATGTTTTTCACGAGCTGCCCTCTGGATCGGTAGAGCTGCAAAACAAACCGCATCTTTGTATTTGGATTTTAGCGACCAAAAAACATAACGTATTGCTTCATGCAGTACAGTCCTATCCAACTCGCTGATTTCTGTTTTTGACATTGCAGTATCATACTCACCCACGTTCGTTGTAGTATCATTAGTTCCTAATGATACTACTATAATATCAACATCGTCATTGGTTTCATCAGATATAGCAAGGTTGATTTGATCACTCGCACTTTTCCTATATTCCACATCATCTCGGTCTACAAATGTAGCACCAGTTTTAGCGTAGTTTTTATAGCTTCCCAATTGCAAGTAATCCGCAGCATAAGTGGGCCAGTTTGTTTTTGTAACCTCATAATCGGATCCATCATCGTTCATGTTCGCAGTTTCGGTGATACTATCACCAAAAATCAAAGCTCTTAAGCCATTAGTGTTTTTTAAAT
>JAZOBK010000281.1:0-7992 GCA_045595985.1 Oscillospiraceae bacterium | reverse complement strand
GGAGATGGTAACGATCTGCCAGCCTTTTTCCTTCATGTAAGGAGCGAGGTATTCTACCGCAGCAGCGGTATCGGCGTAGGTTTCGTGCATCAGAACGATGGTGTTATCCAGAGAACCGTCGTTCATCTTGGTTGTCATCTGGTTGATCATGTCCTGTGTGGTCTTCTTGTTCCAGTCCTGCGAATCCACAGCACAGGTGATCAGCGGTGCACCGGCATTCGCCTTGACCGTATCATTCAGTCCGAGGTACGGAGGACGGATCAGGAATGCATCCTGTCCTGTCAGACGTTTGAGAACAGCCGAGCAATCATTGATTTCCTTCTGGATGCCGGCAGCGTCCATCTTGGAGAGATCGGGGTGGCTGTAGGTGTGGTTTGCGACTTCAAATCCTAGATCCTTCGCACGGAGAATCTCCTGCTCCAGCGTGGAATTGAGGTTTCTGCCCCAGAGATTGATGCAGTAGAAGAATGTTGCATGGAATCCGTTGTTTGCCAGTGCATTCTGGATGCGTATGGAAGTATCGGTATCTGCAATTCCCACAGGACCATCGTCAAAGGAAAGTGCCACCATGGGCTTGTTCGGGTCGATCCATGAAATATCAGCGGTATTGTACCACTGACCTTCAATTTTGGGCGGAGCCTCCGTTGTGGGCTGTGTCGTGGGCTGCGTCGGCTCGGGCTCGGGTTCTTCCTCGGGAAGATTCAGCACCAGACGCTTGAGAGCTGCCAAGTCAAATGCATTGAGCTTGCCATCCTTGTTCAGATCGGCAGTGTCCGCATAAACGGCGGCATCCCTGCCCAGCAGGTAGCTCTGCAATGCAATGATGTCCACAATGCTGACATTACCGTCATGGTTTGCGTCGCCTTCCTTGGCGTTGGGTGCTGTCGCAAATTCTTTGCCCTTCGGTGCACCGAATGCTTCGTCTACATAGAAGTTTGTCAGATTTTCAAGAGTTTCCACATACAGCAGCAGGTTGGAAGCACCTGCGGGAATGGTGTAGCTTGTATTGGAAAGTGTGAGCCACTCGCCCTTGGATGCGGAGCCTTCCGCAATGCCGTCATACTGTGTCTCACCGTTCAGAGTATACTGCAGTGAAAGCTTGAAATCCTCAGAAGCGATCTGATTCTGCATCACCGCCATACCGAAGCTGTAAGCCGAACCCGGCTGGAATACGGAAGTGTCGAGCGTGTAGCCCGCACCGTTCCATGCATTGGTACGATTGCTGACATACAGCGACTGCACGCCTGCGTAGGAAACATTGCTGCTTGTTGCAATGCTGTTTTCGCCTCTGGCAGTCCAGCTGTCCGTACCGGATTCATAGGTGGAATGGAAGTAGTAGCCGTCCTGATCGGGTTCCACAGGTTTGGGAGGATCGGTCGGCTGTGTGGGTGTTTCCGTGTAATCACCGCCGATGGTGATATTATTCTTCTTAACGGTTGCCTTACCGCTGCTCTGGTAACCTTCAACCGTCAGGGCAGCCTCATACATCTTGCCCATGGTCATACCTTGCTTTTCCCATTCCTCAAAATGCTTATTGACAGAAATGGTGCCGGAAGTGCTCTTGTTCCGACGAACACTCCAGTACTGCGTAAATGTGGTATTGCCGATGATGGAGGGCTGATTCTCTCTGAGGGAGGTGTAGATGTCGTACACTTCGCCGTCAACTGTGATCGTGCCCTTGGATTGTGTTCCCGGCGGACGCCAGTTGCCCCAGGATTCCACAATGTAGTACTCAATGAGGGGTTCCTTTGTCCATCCGTACAGGCAGAGATAGGAGTTGCCGTTGGGATTGTAATCCACCTCATATTCGCAAGTAATATTGCCGATTTCCTTGTATGTCTGGGTACAGTCAAACTTTTTTCCGGTACGGAACAGAGCGTTATTGATATTGCTCCATTCGCAGCTGAAAGCACCGTTGCCCAGAAGCGTCATTGTGGTATTGCCAGAGTCCTTCCATAACTCGTAGTCATACCCGTCTTCAGTGCCCGTTTTGCTGTCCGTCAGAACGGTTGCTGCCGAAATCTCGTGAATCGGCATCATCATTGCACCCATTACGGCGGAAAGGAACAGGCAAAATGCCTTTTTAGGCTTTAATAGTTTCATGGTACGCACCGCCTTTCTTTATGTAAATGTTACCATATTTTTAAAAGATTGTCAATAGCTGTTTGAAAGAAAGTCCTAAAAATGGGTGTGCTTTTAGCATTCGATATTGCAGAAATATCCCCTCGACAACAATCTGCTGCCGAGGGGTGCTAAAAAATTTACTTCCTTCGTTTGTATGGCTTTCTTTCATCCGTGAGTCCAAGCAGATAATCGACGCTGGTGTTGTAATATCTTGCAAGCATTATGGCGTTTTCTGCACTCAACGCAATGGTGCCGCTTTCATATTGTGAATAGGTATTCTGTGACACATTCAGGTATTCTGCAAGCTCACGCTGCTTTCGGTCACTGTCTTCACGCAGATTGCGGATTCGTTCAAAAATCATATTCATCACCCAGATACAGTATGCCATATCTGGAATCAAGATATTGACTTTTATCTGAAATACAGATATAATATGATAAGGGGTGATAAACTTGAACGTATATAAGGAAATGTATATTCTGCTTTTCAATGGCATATCAGAGATTATTGATGTAATGCAAGATACTGCATTACATTGTGATCGGGTAGATCAGCAAAACTTGTATGAACAACATATCATTGCTCTGCGTTGCCTGCAGCAGCAAGCGGAGGAGAGATATATGGAGAGCGATTCCGAAGAATAATAATCATTGCAAACCTCCCCCAAATATGCTATAATAAGACGAAGAATAATTTTGGAAAGGAGGTCATCCTATGAATCGCAGTGCACTCAAGCAGTTTGCTGTTCGTTCCCGTATTCTGCTTTTGCAGGACATTCTTCCGCTTGCGGATACGAAGGAAATGGCGGAGCATTATGCACAGCTCTGGTTCATGCGGCTTACCGCTCTGCGTTTTCTGGAAGTCAACGGCTGGCTGCTCGAGGGAGAATGGCTTTTCACCGACGCTGCGGATGATCTCCTGCCCCCGTCTGCAGAAGCTGAGCTTCGCAGCGGAATTTTGCGGAACTGCGGAATGCTTGGAGAGATTCCAGCGGCTGCAGAGCTGTTTGCGGAGGATGCTGCCGCTTTGCTCCCCGTATCCTTGCTTGGCGAGGGTGGCTTTGTGCAGGAAATGTTTGCACGGATTCCAAAGGAGGAATGGCTTGGATTCCCTGAAATTCTGGGCTGGCTCTATCAGTACTGGAACACACAGGAGCGTGAACGGGCATTCGCACAGCTTCGGAATCATGCGAAAATTGAACCGCAGCAGATTCCCGCCGCTACACAGATGTTTACTCCCGACTGGATCGTCCGCTATATGACGCAGAACACGCTGCATACGCTTTGCGGTCAGTCGCCGGATCACTGGAAGTATGTGATCCCCGAAGCGGAACAGCCGCAGTGTGCAGCAGATACACTGATGCAGCTCCGAAAGCCGCTGAGATACCGCCGCATTGAAGAGCTGACCGTCATTGATCCGTGCATGGGCACGGGGCATATTCTTGCCTATGTGTTTGACGCATTTATGGAGCTGTATCTCTGTGAGGGATGGCAGGCGAAGGATGCGGCAGTGAATATTCTGGAGCATCATTTATATGGGCTGGACATCGACGAAAACGCCTGTGCATTGGCGTCCTTTGTGCTGCTGATGAAAGCCCGCAGATACGACAGCGGTATTCTGGAAAGAAACATCCGGCTGCAGCTGCATCATTTTGGCGGACTGGAACTGGCAGACTGTCCGCCGTCACTTTCCGCACTGGCGACACAGTTTCGGAATGCACGGGTGAATGGCTCCCTGCTGTGTCCCGAAAATGCGGAAATCGGCGAAATTCCAGAAGTCTTTGAAGTTCCCGTGCAGCGTATGCGAACGCTTTGTAGGGTGCTTGGACGCAGGTATGACGCTGTGATCACCAATCCTCCGTACATGGGCAGCAGCGGAATGCACCCCGAGCTGTCGGCGTTTGTCCGCAGGCAGTATCCCGACAGCAAGTCGGATCTGTTTGCCGTATTCATGGAACGCTGTGCGGCATTGACCGCACCCCACGGCTGTTTTGCAATGATCACGCAGCACGCATGGATGTTCCTGTCAAGCTATACAAAGCTGCGGACAAAGATGCAGGCGTATACCCTGCAAAGTATGGTGCACCTGGGAGCGAGGGCATTTCCGCAGACCGATGTGGGGACGATCGTGCAGACCACAGCTTTTGTATGCATGGGCGGATATGTACCGGATTACCGCACCACCTATCTGCGGCTGACAGAGGATGAGGACAAGGAAACCGCATTCTTTTTCGAAAGCCGCCGTTATGTCTGCGATGTGCAGCGGTTTTCGGGTATCAGCGGCAGTCCTCTCTGCTACTGGATCAGCGATCGGATGCGTTCGGCACTCACGCATCCGAAGTTGTCGTCGCTGTGTAAGATCTGTCAGGGCATGACGACTTCGGACAACAAGCGTTTCCTGCGGCTCTGGCATGAGGTAGCACCCGACAGCATTGCATTCGGCTGTGAAAATGCCGACGCTGCGATGCAAACGGGGAAACGCTGGTTCCCCTATAACAAGGGCGGCAAGCTTCGCAGATGGTATGGCAACAACCGATATGTGGTGGATTTTTACCGCAACGGCGAGGAAATGCGTGCATTCCATGCACAGCTCAACAAGAACCATTCAGGCGGCAGGATCAAGAACGAGGCAATGTACTTCCGACAGGCGGTCACATGGCCGTTCATCACGGAAAGCACCAAATTCGGCGTGCGTTTTCAGCCGCAGGGATTTCTGTTTGACGTGTCCGGCTCCTCGCTCTTTCCGGAGGAATCACAGAGCCTGTATCTGATGGGATTTCTTTCGTCGAAGGTCGCGTTGGAAATGCTGAAAATGTTCAATCCCACTATGAATTTTCAGGTGGAAAACATCGGCAGTCTGCCGATCATAATAGACGAATCACAGAAACCGCTGGTGGAACAGCTGGTTTCCGAAAATATTGCTCTCGCCCGTGCGGAATGGGACAGCTATGAGCAGAGCTGGGATTTCTCATGTCATCCGTTTGTGCAGGAGGGGATAGTGCGGCTTTCGGATGGCTTTGCCCGCTGGAGGGAAATCAGTGAAAAACGCCTGCGGAGAATGCAGGCAAATGAACGAATGCTGAATGAGATCTTCCTTCGGATTTACGGACTGGACGAGGAATTTTCGCCCGATGTGGAGGAGGGGGATATTACCCTTCGGCGGGCGGACGTTTCAGCGGATGTAAGGAGCTTCATCAGCTTTGCCGTAGGATGTATTTTCGGGCGGTTTTCAGTGGAAAACAGTAAATTCACACCAATATCGGAGAATTTCCTGCCGGTTGTGCAGGGCTGCGGCAGGGATGCGGTTTCGCATCTGGAGGAATTCCTGACAGCGGTTTTCGGTGCAGCGACGCTGGAGGAGAATCTGCAGTTTCTGGCGGATGCGATCGGCAATGCGGGACTTCCGAGGGATGTGCTGCGGCGGTATTTCATGAAGGAATTCTATGCCGATCATTGCCGCAGCTACCGCAAACGCCCGATTTACTGGATGGCGGACAGCGGCAGGCGGCATACGCTGCGGGGTCTTGTGTACCTGCATCGGATGGATGGGGAACAGCTTGCCCTGCTTGATCGAAAAGCAGGGGAATGTGCGGCGGCTGCAGCGGATACTGCGAAAGCTGCGGAGCTTTCAAAGTTTTGTCAGCATATTGCAGAGCTGCGGAAAAGCGGCGTGAGCGTTGTTCCCGACGACGGCGTGCAGCGGAATCACGAGCGATTCGGTAAGATATTTGCAGCGATATAAAGCACAACTCTCGGAACATTTACGTTCCGAGGGCGAGAATGTCGAAAAAGCATTCCCCCGCCGCAGGCGGGGGAATGCTCGTAATACCCCTTTTTGATAAACTGAACCCCTCGGAACATTCCCATTCCGAGGGGTTTAAAATTCTTAACAGGTGCGATGCTTACGCCTTGCCTACGCTGCCGAACAGCTCCATCTTCTCCTTAACAGTAGCCTTGATTGCCTCAAAGCCGGGAGCGAGAAGCTTTCTCGGATCAAAGCCCTTACCCTGAAGGTCCTTGCCTGCTTCGATGTACTTTCTTGTAGCTTCCTGGAATGCAAGCTGACACTCTGTGTTAACATTGATCTTGGAAACACCGAGAGTGATAGCCTTCTTAACCATTTCAGCAGGGATGCCTGTACCGCCGTGCAGTACCAGAGGCATATCGCCAACCTTTTCCTTAATTGCAGCCAGAGTTTCGAAGGACAGACCTTCCCAGTTCTCCGGATACTTGCCGTGAATGTTGCCGATACCGGCAGCCAGCATGGTTACACCCAGATCTGCAACAGCCTTGCACTCGTCGGGATCTGCACACTCGCCCTTGCCGACAACGCCGTCTTCCTCGCCGCCGATGGAGCCAACCTCTGCTTCCAGAGAAATTCCCAGAACCTCACAAGCATTTACCAGTGCTGTGGTCTTTGCGATATTTTCTTCGATCGGATAGTGAGAACCGTCAAACATAACAGAGGAGAAACCTGCATTGATGCAAGCCTTTGCACCCTCGAAAGAGCCGTGGTCAAGATGCAGTGCAACCGGAACTGTGATGCCCAGTTCTTCGATCATACCGTTTACCATGCCAACTACGGTCTTGTAGCCGCACATGTACTTGCCTGCACCCTCGGAAACACCGAGAATTACCGGAGACTGCAGCTCCTGTGCTGTCAGCAGGATTGCCTTTGTCCATTCAAGATTGTTAATGTTGAACTGGCCGACTGCATACTTGCCGTCACGAGCCTTGTTCAGCATGTCCTTAGCGGAAACTAACATAATAACGTCCTCCTAAAATTTACTGCAGGGTTATACCCCATCGTTATTATTATAACGCATTTTACAGGAAATTGCAAGCGTTTCCCGAAAAATTCTGAATTGCAGTTGTATAAAAAATACATTTTCTTTCTGGCGGATTTATGCAGTTTGTCGAAATGTATCGGAAAGCCTTGACAAAATTGTAAATGTGATTTACAATAGAAATATCAATTCACCAAGCAGGTGCATATTGCATTTGTATATTAACTGATTAAGGAGTGGTCTTATTATGTGGACGAGAAAGCTATTAAAAGACAATGCTAAGAAATCGCTGAAGAATTATTACTGGATGGCGTTGGCTGTTTGTGTTGTATCCAGTATGCTTGGGGGAAGCAGTGATCCCACCAGCGGCGGCAGCAGCGGCAGCGGTTTATCATCGGATACTACCGAGAAGCTTGAACAGTTGCTCGAGAGCGAAAATGCGGGAGAGGTCATTGCGATACTGCTCGGAGTATTTGCTGCTGTTATCTTTATTTCTATTTTTGCTTTGGCTGCTGGATTTGCGGTCTATGCATTTCTGGGTGCACCGATCGAAGCGGGCAAGTGCAAATTCTTCATCAAGGCAAGAGAGGGCGATGTATCATTCGGCCATCTGTTTGACAACTTCGGCAGCGGCAAGTATATGTCTACGGTAAAGACCATGTTTTTCCGTTATCTCTACACCTACCTGTGGTCGCTGTTGTTTGTGATTCCGGGTATTGTCAAGGGGCTGGAATACTATCTGATCCCGTATCTGATTGCCGAGAATCCGAACCTTTCCAAGGAACGTGCATTTGAGATTTCCAAACGCACAATGTATGGCGAGAAGTGGAAGCTGTTTGTTCTGGAGCTTTCCTTCATCGGCTGGGAGCTGCTCGGTCTTCTGGTCTGCTGCGTCGGCGTTGTCTTTGTCGTACCCTACGAGCAGGCAACCTTCACGGAATTCTATGCCTGCATGAGAGCGAAGATGATCGCACAGGGCATCACAACGGAAGAAGAGCTTTCCGGTATGTCTGAAATCAAAACTTCTGTAGAGGTTTTCTGATCATTCCGATAACATTTCCCCGTTCCGGATGGAACGGGG
>JAZOBK010000280.1:0-4972 GCA_045595985.1 Oscillospiraceae bacterium | reverse complement strand
AAAGAATAGTCTTGAATAAAGCCTCTGTATATACAGAGGCTTTATTCAAGACTATTCTTTTGATACATCACAATATCCTCGATTTCGCAATCCAGAATTTCGCATAAATCATTCAGAAGCTGCGTCGTGACACCCATGTTGTGACGCAGTCTGTGAATGGTGCTGCTGCTGATATTGTATTGATTAATCAGGGTATATGTGCTGATTCCCTTTTTCTTCATAGTTTCCCACAATGGTGTGTATACAATCATATTATCACCCATTTCTATTATAATTTATATTCAACTACTTGAACATTGTCGAATTTTCGACTATAATAGTGTATAGTTGAAAATTCGACTATACACAGGAGGAAATTATGACCTGCACGATCATATCCAGTATGAACGAGAAGCTTTGGGAATGCAAGAACGAGGATGAATTGCCATATATTGCAGTAAAACTGATAATTTTAGAGAACATCAGAAATTTGTTTTGCAAGGGGTATACTGATTTCTACATAAATTGTGAATACGGTATTCCGTTGTGGACAGCTGAAGTGATATGTGCATTAAAGCTCTATCATAACATTCGTCTGCATCTATTACTTCCTTATGAAGAACAGTGCAAGAACTGGTATAGGGAACACAGAGAACGGTATTATTCTGTTCATGAAAAGGCGGATACAATAGAATTTGCGAGCCTGCAATATGTTTCGGGGTGTTATCGGGCATCGGAAATGTTGATGATAGACAAGAGTGATGCGATTTTGGTATTTGCTCCGTCGAACGAGAAACTGTTTTCTGCTGCTTACGCAGAGAGCAGTGGAAAAAAGGTCTTTTATGCCTCTGCAGTATGATAATGCCCACCCGTCATATTTCTACGCCTTTCCGCATACACTGCATCAGTACTACTGATTCGGAGGTTGATATGATGATGGGTCTTACGGAAGCACAGGCCGCCGAAAAACTTGCAGAATACGGCGAAAATGTCCTTGCACAGTCAAAACCGCCCGGCCCGCTGCGGATTTTTTTCGGGCAGTTCAAGGATGCCATGGTGCTCATTTTACTGGCAGCGACCGCAATTTCCGCCCTGCTGGGCGAATGGACGGACGCTGTCACCATTATTGTCATTGTCCTGCTCAATGCCATCCTCGGCTTTGTGCAGGAATACAAAACCGAAAAAACCCTTGAAGCCCTGCGGAATATGACCGCCCCGACCGCCCGTGTCTACCGTGACGGCAGCCTGCGGGAGATCCCCGCAAGCCGCCTTGTCCCCGGTGATTGCATTGCCATAGAAGCGGGTGACTGCGTGCCTGCGGATTGTCTGCTGACAACTGCAAACCGCATCTACGCCAACGAATCCGTTCTCACGGGCGAGGCAGAGCCCGTTCCCAAACAGAGCGGAACCATGCAGCTTGACCTCACGGGAATGCACCGTCCCTATCTTCTGTACGCAGGCACGGCAGTAACAAGGGGCAGCGGTACGGCGACGGTTACCGCAACGGGAAGATCTACGCAGATGGGACAGATTTCGGGAATGCTGTCGGACATCGAACGCACCGAAACGCCGCTGCAAAAGCGGCTCGGAGAGCTGGGCAAGGTGCTCGCAGCCATCTGTATCGGTGTGTGCGTGGCGGTGTTTGCGGCAGGCGTGCTTCGGGGCGAACCGATTTTTGATATGCTCATGACGGGCATTTCTATTGCGATTGCCGCCATTCCCGAGGGACTTCCGGCAACCGTTACGATTGCACTTGCACTTGCCGTAAGCCGCATGATGAAGCACAAGGCTCTCGTCAACCGCCTGCACAGCGTGGAAACACTGGGCTGCACCTCCGTTATCTGCTCGGACAAAACGGGAACGATCACCGAAAACAGCATGACCGTGACGAAGATCTGCACAGCGGAACGGGAATTTTCCGTAACGGGCAATGCCATGCGGCGTGACGGAGCGATCCTCAGTGACGGCGTGCGTGTGGATGTCCAGAGCGTGGAACCGCTGGAGCATCTTCTGCGGTGTGCGGTGCTCTGCAATAACGGTGAAATTTCCGCACCGGATTCCTCACACAAACAGAGCGGCGGAAGCTGGACTGCCGTCGGTGATCCGACGGAAACGGCACTGCTTGCGGCGGCGGCAAAGGGCGGAATTTCGACCAGAACCTTGTCGGGATTTCAGCGTACTGCCGAAGAACCGTTTGACAGCGACACACGCTGCATGACGGTCATCGTCCGTCTTGGCAGAGATCAAACTGCCTATGCAAAGGGTGCGGCGGATGTCATGCTGCGAAGATGCGGCTTTGTACTTACCGAAAACGGCGTGATCCCTCTTACGTCTGCGATGCAGAAGAAAATTCTTGCACAGACCGAGGCACTTTCCGATCAGGCTCTGCGAGTGCTTGCCTTTGCGGAAAAGCCGGAAGTGAACGGACTTTCCGACAGCGAAAGCGGCATGGTATTCCTCGGAATCACGGGTATGCTCGATCCGCCGAGAGCCGAGGCAAAGGATGCAATCCGCACCTGTGCGGCGGCGTCCGTGCGTACCGTGATGATCACGGGAGATCACAAGAAAACCGCCGCCGCCATCGCCAGACAGGCGGGACTCCTGCGTGGGGGTGAGGTGGTAACGGGCGATGAGCTTGACCTGATGAGCGATGCGGAGCTTGACCGCCGGCTTGCGAAAATCAGTGTATTTGCAAGGGTGAATCCCTCCCACAAGCTGCGTCTGGTGCGTGCCTTCAAGCGAAGCGGCAACATCGTCACAATGACGGGCGATGGCGTGAACGACGCTCCCGCCATCAAGGAAGCGGATGTGGGCGTTGCAATGGGTGAGAGCGGAACGGATGTGGCAAAGCAGGCAGCGGACGTGATTCTGATGGACGACAATCTGGCGACGCTTGTGAAGGCGGTGGAGCAGGGCAGGTGTATTTATGCGAACATCCGCAAATTTGTGCGGTATCTGCTTTCCTGCAACATCGGCGAGGTGATCACGATGTTCCTCGGCATACTCATGGGAATGCCCGTGGTGCTGCTGCCCGTGCAGCTTCTGCTTGTGAATCTTGCGACCGACGGACTGCCTGCGATCGCACTGGGGCTTGAGCCGCCGGAGCGTGACGCCATGAAGCGGCCGCCCCGAAAGCCCGATGAGAGCTTTTTTGCGGACGGTCTGATGGGAAAAATCATCTGGCGGGGCATTCTGATCGGACTTTGCACGCTTGGCTCGTTCAGTACGGCAATGCGTTTCGGGGCAACGCTCCCCGAAGCGAGAACGGCGGCACTGCTGACGCTTGTGGTATCACAGCTGGTTCATGTGTTTGAGTGCAAGTCGGAACATGGGACGATTTTCAGCGTGCAGTATCTTTCCAATCCAAAGCTTATCGGAGCGGTGCTGATTTCCGCCGCACTCATGGCGGCGACGGTCTGGCTGCCGCAGGCACAGGTGATTTTCGGAACTGCACCGCTGTTCGGCAATGTCCTCTGGCAGGCACTGATATTTTCCGTTGCCGTACCGATCATTTCATCCATTATTTCGGCTGTGACATCGGCGGCAAACCGCCAATAATACTTCTTTTCTCATTTTTGCCCCTTTCTGCCGCAGGCAGGGAGGGGCAAATCTGCATGAAATCATTTCGCCGCAGGCGTGAGGGGTTGAGGGGCGAAGCCCCCTCCGTCGGCTCCCTCCCCTCCG
The DNA here is from genome assembly GCA_045595985.1 of Oscillospiraceae bacterium. Taxonomy (GTDB): domain Bacteria; phylum Bacillota; class Clostridia; order Oscillospirales; family Ruminococcaceae; genus UBA3855. The sequence goes on along the minus strand of JAZOBK010000280.1, from coordinate 1,309 downwards.
GGGAGGGTAGGGGTGGGGGAACTACAGGGAACGATTTGTTTTCACCGCAGACATGGGGCAAATCTGCATAGAACCGCCCTGTTTTGACGGCTTGTTTGTCAGAATTGACAAAAATATCAAAACGCCTTGACAAGGGTGCTTGCGTGTGCTATAATATTAAGGATTGCTTGAGTTTTTTCGCAATCCAATCCTTGCCCGTGTCATGCGGGCGAAATCCAGAAGGAGGTGCAGCATAATGGCAAAGCTGAACGAAACTTATGAGGCAATGGTTGTATACAGCCTCAAGAACGGCGAGGAAGGCGTAAGTGCACTCACCGAAAAGTTCAAGAATCTCATCGAGAAGAACGGCACACTGACCGAGGAAGTGACCGAGTGGGGCAAGCGTAAGCTGGCTTATCCGATCAACTACGAGGCAGATGGATACTATGTGATCTACACATTCACATCCAAGCCTGATTTCCCGGCAGAGCTCGGTCGTGTTATGAACATTACCGACGGCGTTCTGCGTTTCCTGGTTACTACTAAGTAATCAAAACGCAAATCGAATTTTCAGATAAATTTCCGGATGGGGAGGTAGAGTTATGTATAACAGAGTCATTTTGATGGGCAGATTGACAGCGGATCCCGAACTGCGTCAGACACCGAGCGGCGTTTCCATGTGCCGTATCACGATTGCAGTGGACCGCAGCTTTGTAAAGCAGGGCGAGGAGAGAAAAGCTGATTTCTTCGACATCACTTTCTGGCGTCAGCAGGCAGAATTTGTCAGCCGTTATTTTTCCAAGGGACGTGTGATCCATGTGGAAGGCAGGCTCCAGAATGACAACTACACCGACCAGAACGGCGTGAAGCATTATAGAAATTCTATTATTGCGGATAATGTTTCCTTCTGCGGAGACAAGCGTCAGGACAGCGGTAACGGTTATGCATCCCCGAATCAGTACGGCGGCCAGCAGTACAATCAGCAGCCGCAGTACAGCCAGCCCTACCAGCAGGCTCCCGCACCGCAGGCACCGCCGCCGCAGGCAGCGATGAATCGTGCACCGCAGCCGATTGAGCTGGGCAATCTGGACGATTTTGAAGAAGTTCTGAGTGACGGCGAAGTACCGTTTTAATCTATAGTAAAGGAGATTTTTTGTATGGAACGTGAAAGAAATTCCCGTCCTTCCAAGCGTCCTCGCAAGAAGGTTTGTATGTTCTGCGTTGACCGTGTAGAGAAGATTGACTACAAGGACATTAACAAGCTCAAGAAGTGCATGACGGAAAGATCCAAGATCCTGCCCAGAAGAGTGACAGGCACTTGTGCATTCCA
>JAZOBK010000279.1:0-3665 GCA_045595985.1 Oscillospiraceae bacterium | reverse complement strand
AGGGGGCTTGTGTGTCTTTTATTGCAGAATTGCTTATCTGTGACGTCCGCCGCCGCCATGACCGCCGGAGCTTCTTCCGCCGCCTCCGCCTCGACTTCCGCCGCCGGAACTGCTTTGGATTCTTACTCTTGTGGTGTAGGTGCGGACGAAATCATCGGTCTGCCTGTTGAAGGTCAGGGTTTTGCGGTTGACATACGTCATCGGTGAGAGCGATGCCTTGAATTTGTAATGCGACTGCACGCAGAAGAATACGATCACTGCGATGATCAGCCCGATAAAGAATCCTCCCACTCCCATCGTGAGAATGGCTGCAAGATCAACATAAGGTCTGTGATTCGAAGCTTGCATCTGACCGTCTTCCACATAAAAATACTGCTCATACACATCGTCGTATACATAGTAGTTGTCGGTAATGCCGATTTCGTAAAAATACACGACATCCTCGGACAGAACCTCAATTGCCTTTACAACATTCTCGCTGCCCGCCGGCAGATATGGGAATACATCGTCAAATATCTGATCAATGCGGTTATCCATGTCGCCGTCACTGTAATAGAACTGCCCCATGCCGCTTGTCGATATGTAGTCATAGGGGTGTTCTACACCGCTCAGATCCATGTAATACAGCAGTCCGTCCGTATTTTTGCCGAACATCTCGTCATATGTTGCATCCGCAAGACTTTTGATCGCATATTCCGAACGAACCTGCTTGCCAAGCACGACTGCAATATTCATGCCCGTTTGATCCGACGCATCCTGCAAATACGCTAAACAGGTGTTGTAATCGTCCTCCGGCAAACGATTTGCCTCATCGTAAATTCTGACATTGGCAGCGGATGCGTGAAGTGTACATCCCAACAGCATTGCCATTCCCGTCAGAAGGATCGTCCAAATTTTTTTTATCATGACAAACCTCCTAACAGCATTCCGATCAGCGTGCATCCGAGAATAATTGCTCCGCAGAAAGCCAAGAGTTTCCCAATATTGATAGGCGGTGTGCCTGCCTGTTTTCCCGTCTGTCCGTTGATGGCAAAGGAATACCGCTTGCCCTTGTACTCGTATGTCATGAACCAGACGGGAAGCAGCATATACTGCCATGTTGTGCCAAGAATGTGCATATCCGAACGCGTCACACGAACCGACGAGTAGCCCGTCATTGACGCTCGCAGCAGCTGGTCGCTGCCGTTCACCGCACGATTCTTGATGCGAGGGAACACATTTGCTTTGTTTACGTCATATTTATCCGAAAGGAATCCGCTGAGATACGACATTTCAAAATCCTCTGCGGCGTTGTAATCAAACGGCTCAATGGCTTCCATCAGTGCGTCCTCGATCTTGCTTGCACCGTCGGCAGGAATGCCGATGAACTGAATGTCCGCATCACGATATACGTCGTATTCCTTCGTTTCCGTGTAACGGTAGTTGCCCGTTGACCAGCTGCGGATCTTCTTGCAGACCGCACGCATTTCTCCGTGCAAATCGCAATTGGCAACCCAGAACGGCACATATACTCCCTGCATATGCAGCAGCTGGCTTTCGCTCTTGAAGGTTTTCGGCAGAAACCAGCGTTTTTTGCACCATGCCTTGAAAATATCGTGTGCTCCTTCACGGTTGATCTTGAACGGAATCACCTTTGACGGACGGAATCTGCCGGATAATCTGCCCTGCAGCACCACCGGATTGTGGCAGTAATAGCATTCTGTGGCAGAGGTGTGCAGATCGGTGATCAGCTCCGCTCCGCAGGAAGGACAGCTGTAAAACTGGGTTTTTTCCTCAAACTCCTCTTTTTTCGCAGCAATTTCCTTCTCATAGCTGTCCATTCTTTCGTTGGCTGCCTTGCATTCCTCCGGTGTGAAGAAACTCATGCAGTATTCGCAGCCAAACCCCTGTTTCTTGGGATCAAAACGAAGCTCGCCGTTGCAGTTCGGACAGCGATAGATCTGTACGCCTTTTTCGGTGCGTTCAGCGTGTCCGCCATTCAGAATCTGTGCCGTATCCATTCCGGCAAGTGATCCCGAGTCCATACCGCCCGGCATCGTCTGATTTCCTGTGTACATGGTTTCCCCCTTACAAAATTTCATACATCGCCCCATTTTGAAATGGGGCGATGCAGCAGATTACAGCTTACGATTATCAATGACACGCTTTGCCTTGCCCTCGGATCTGGGCAGGCTCTTGGGCGGGCAGATAGTAACCTTTGCCATAACGCCCACAACGGACTTGATCTCGGCACCGATCTCCTTCTGGAGTCTTTGCATATTAGCAAGGCTGTCGGTGAATGCCTCCTCGGTCATTTCCACCTGAACCTCCAGCGTATCGGCATTGTTCACACGGTCAACCACCAGCAGATAATGCGGTGCAACACCCTTTGTTTTGACAAGAACGGTTTCGATCTGGGACGGGAATACATTCACGCCGCGAACGATGATCATATCATCCGTTCTGCCCGTAATTCTGCCCATGCGGACGGTAGTTCTGCCGCACGCACACTTTTCGGGATTGAGCGTGCAGATGTCATGCGTTCTGTAACGCAGCATCGGCATACCCTTCTTGGTGATCGTTGTAAATACCAGTTCGCCGGGTGTTCCGTAGGGAAGCGGCTCACCCGTTTCGGGATCAATGATTTCGGCAATGACATGGTCTTCGTTGACATGGGAGCCGTTCTTTTCCAGACACTCAAATGCAACGCCGGGACCTGCGATTTCCGTCAGACCGTAGATGTCGCAGGCGTCAATACCCAGAAGCTCCTCGATCTTCAGACGCATTTCCTGCGTCCACGGCTCTGCACCGAACAGACCTGCCTTGAGCTTGAGCTCGGACGGATCAATGCCCATATCGTGAATGGCTTCGCCCAGATAGGTCGCATACGACGGTGTGCAGCAGAGGATGGTGGAGCCAAGCTCACGCATCATCATGATCTGACGCTGTGTGTTGCCGCTGGACATCGGGATAACCATCGCACCGATCTCATTTGCACCCTGATGTGCACCCAGACCGCCTGTGAACAGACCGTAGCCGTAGCAAACCTGCACCACGTCATCCTTGCCTGCACCGACAGCCGTCATGGAACGTGCTACCATTTCCGTCCACACATCCACGTCTTCCTTTGTATAACCGGAAACGATGGGCTTGCCCGTCGTACCGGAAGAACCCTGAATACGAACGATCTCCTCATTCGGAACTGCAAACAGACCGAAGGGGAAGGTATCTCTCAGATCGGTCTTTTCCGTAAAAGGCAGCAGACGGATGTCATCCACCGTCTTGATGTCCTCTGGCTTGACACCCTTTGCGTCCATACGCTCACGATAGAGCGGTACATTCTTGTAAACGTGTTCCACGGTTTCACGCAGACGCTTGCCCTGCAGCTCACGACGCTGCTCAATACCCATACATTCCATCTCGGGGTTATATATCTTATGTACCTTCATGCGAGAAAACTCCTTTATCAAAAAATCAACGATAAAATTATACCACATTCGACGTAATATTGTCAAGAGTTACGCATTATTTCACACAAAAAACATTGTTGGTTTACAATAGAAGAGTGACAGTTCATAAAAAAAGGTAGCGGAAGCCCCCCGACCTGTGTTACAGTTAAGTTGCGAGAATAAAAGCAACAAGGAGAGAGCAACCGCTATGAATACTATAACACAAATAACCCGCCG
>JAZOBK010000278.1:0-5123 GCA_045595985.1 Oscillospiraceae bacterium | reverse complement strand
TGATTATTATTTTAATGGAGGGTTATCACAATGACCAAAGAAAGAAAGCTGGAAATTATCAAAGAATATGGCCGCAGCGAGGCTGATACCGGATCTCCCGAGGTACAGATTGCACTGCTGAGTGATCGTATCGCTCACCTGACCGAGCATCTGAAGACTCACAAGAAGGATCATCACTCCAGAAGAGGTATGCTGAAGATGATCGGTCGCAGAAGAAATCTGCTGGCTTATCTGAAGAAGAAGGACATCGAAAGATACCGTGCAATTATTGCAAAGCTGGGTATCCGTAAGTAATTGCGGATCAGGAAGGCAGTGGGGTATCCCTCTGCCTTTCCTTATAAGCAAATCAAATGAGCTGCTTTGGCAGCGGTATATTAGCATCTGACCGTACCTCCGCAGAGCGGGGGCAGGGTTTTTTGCTAAAAAACGCTGTCTGGCACAAAAAGGAGGAAAACTATGTTTGAGAATTTCAGAAGGTTTGAAACAACCTATGCAGGTCGTCCGCTCACTGTAGAAACCGGCAAGACCTGTGAGCTTTCCAACGGTTCCTGCTGGGTACAGTATGGTGAAACTGTTGTGATGGCAAACGTGACCGCAAGTGCAAAGCCCCGTGATGGAATCGACTTTTTCCCGCTGTCCGTAGATTATGAGGAAAGACTGTATTCCGTAGGCAGAATTCCCGGTTCCTTCACAAAGCGTGAGGGCAAGCCGTCCGAAAAGGCGATCCTGACATCCAGAATGGTGGACAGACCCATCCGTCCTCTTTTCCCGAAGGATATGCGTAATGATGTTTCCGTAGTTATGACAGTTCTGGCTGTTGATCCCGACTGTTCTCCCGAGATCGCAGGCATGATCGCAACCTCCATTGCGATTTCCATTTCCGATATTCCGTGGATCGGCCCGATCGCCGGTATCAGCGTAGGTCTGGTTGACGGTGAGATCGTACTGAATCCCACACTGGAACAGCGCGGCAAGTCCGACTTGAATCTGACAGTAGCAGGCTCTGCCGAGAAGATCGTTATGATCGAAGCAGGTGCAAATGAAGTTGACGAAAAGACCATGCTTGATGCCATCATGACAGGTCATGAGGAAATTAAGAAGATGGTTGCATTCATCAGTGATATGCAGGCACAGATCGGCAAGAAGAAGTTCACCTTCGAGTCCATGGAAGTTCCGCACGAAATGTTCGATGAGGTGGAAGCTCTGTGCGGTGAAAAGGTGAAGTTCGCACTGGATACCGATGATAAGACAGTTCGTGATGAAAGACTCAAGCCCATTGTTGATGAAATGCACGCAGTTCTGGATGAAAAGTATCCGGAAGATGGTGCAAAGCTTGATGAGTGTATGTACAAGCTTCAGAAGAAGATCGTTCGTGCATGGCTCTATGAAGGCAAGCGTGTTGACGGCCGTGGTATTGATGAGATTCGTCCGCTGGCGTCCGAAGCAGGTGTTCTGCCGAGAGTTCATGGTTCCGGTCTGTTTACAAGAGGTCAGACACAGGTTCTGACTATTGCAACTCTGGGACCTGTAAGTGATTCCCAGAAGATCGACGGTCTGGATGAAGAAGCATCCAAGCGTTATATGCATCACTATAATTTCCCGTCCTATTCTGTAGGCGAAACAAAGCCTAGCAGAGGCCCCGGCAGACGTGAGATCGGTCACGGTGCACTGGCTGAAAAGGCATTGGTTCCGGTTCTGCCGTCCGTTGAGGAATTCCCCTATGCAATCCGTCTGGTTTCCGAGGTTCTGTCCTCCAACGGTTCCACATCCCAGGGTTCCATCTGTGGTTCTACTCTGGCTCTGATGGATGCAGGCGTACCGATCAAAGCACCGGTAGCAGGCATCTCCTGCGGTCTGATCACATTGCCCGACAGTGACGATTTCATGACCATGGTTGACATTCAGGGACTTGAGGACTTCTTTGGCGATATGGACTTCAAGGTTGGCGGTACACATAAGGGTATCACCGCAATTCAGGTGGACATCAAGGTTGATGGTCTGACACCTGCAATCATTGCAGAAGCATTTGAAAAGACCAGAAAGGGTCGCCTGTATATTCTGGATGAAATCATGCTCAAGGCAATTCCTGCACCCAGAGAAACCGTAAACACCTATGCTCCGAAGATGCTCCAGACCAAGGTGCCGGTTGATAAGATCCGTGAAGTAATCGGTCAGGGCGGCAAGGTGATTCAGAAGATCTGTGCAGAATGTGATGTTAAGATCGACATCAACGAAGAAGGTAATGTATTTGTCAGCGGTATCAATCTGGACAATGCAAAGAAGGCAATTCAGATCGTGGAAACCATTGCGAATGATCCTGAAGTTGGGGCAATTTATAAGGGCAAGGTAGTTCGTCTGATGAACTTCGGTGCATTTGTTGAGATTGCTCCCGGCAAGGATGGTCTGGTTCATATTTCTCAGCTGGACAACCACCGTGTAGAGCGTGTGGAAGATGTTGTTGCCATCGGCGATGAGATCGTTGTCAAGGTTGTTGAGATCGACAAGCAGGGCAGAATCAATCTCTCCCGTAAGGAAGCTCTGGCTGACATCGCAGCAAAGAAGAATAACAACTAATGAAAAAGCAGTACTATCCAATTGTCTGGATAGTGCTGCTTTTGTTTGTGAAACAGAATCATATCAAAGAATGAGCGTTCCCCACATAAGGTGAGGAACGCTCAAAACAACTATGTGAAACTGTCACTAACTTGCAGAGAAGGTATCAATTCTATTCAGGACATAATCTCTGTGCAGAGCAACATCCTCGCTGTCAAGCACACCATTTGCGTCAAGATCAGCAGCATCGAAATGATCTGTATCGCCTGTCTGCACGGCACGCTTTAAGAGTGCTGAGTCAAACGAATCCACCACGCCATCGTCATTCAGATCACCGAGAATTACATCTTTCTCAAGCAGATTGAGGCTCCACCAGTTCAGGTTAAAGAGGTAACCGTCCCCGCCTGTGAATACAAAATACAGATCATGCTTGCCCGTAGTCAGATCAATCGGGCAGTTTTGTGTTGCCCATGTTTGCCATCCGCCCGTTCCGGCAACATTCATACTGCCGATTTTCTGTCCATCCGGAGCGTCCAGTCTTACCTCTAATACAGCCTGTGCACCGTTTGAACCGATACGAAAATCAATGGAATCTGCACCATTTGCAAAATCAACGCCCTTGAAACCAATGTAATCTCCATTTTCAATGTAAGCAACATTGGAGCCGCCCTCACTGCAATTTTCTGTCTGTACACCGGACTGTGCAGTAAAGCTTTCAGCCTCAACCTTGGAGCCGGAACCGTTGATACGCAGGAGATGCTCGGATTTGCTCAGAATCTTGCCGTCCTTGTCCACAACATAGATGCGGTATTCGCCGTTTTCCTTGGGTGTACGGATGGAACCGGAAGCACCGCTTGCTCTTGTCATGGTTGTGCCCTGCTTGAATTCATTGGTGGAATCGGGAGCGATCCAGATGATATTTCCTTCGGTCTTTCTGATAGGAAGCATTGTACCGCCCCCTGTTTCGCAGCTTGCAGGGAACACATAATCTGCTTCCGGCATCAGCCCCTCAGGCATAATGTGCTTGTATTCATCAGCAAGACCGGAATTCAGACAGATCTTGTACTGCTCAAAAGGCCATACATTGTCAGATACAACAATGGGTTGATCAATGTCACTATCGGGAGGGTTCTTACCCATCTTGCAGACAGTAGCGTAGGTTCTCTTGATCGTTAGATGATGCTTCTGACCATAATCCTCACAGTTGATCGTGTAAGTAACATTGGGGCTGATTTCGAGGATATTGTCCATTTCCTCGATATATGCTGTACCCTCGTCATTGTGCAGACCATAGGTCGGCTGGTACGGTGCAGCAGCGGGAATACCTTGAATGTAGTTTTCGTTGATGACAGTACCTGGCATCTGACCGATGGTGTAAATACCGCCGCTGTCATGCAGTCGGTTCAGACATTCAATGACGCGGTTGTTGCAGATCATATTGTCACGGCTTGTGGTAGAATCCTTGAAATTACACCAGCCCCAGCCGAGGTGAATGCCGTTGTATGCAGTTTTCTTGATCTGATTGCTGAGGATCTTTACAGAATCTGTATAATATGCAGTAATAGCTGCACATCCGCCGAAACCGTGGACAACACTGATGTCATACAGCAGGTTGTCGGAAATGGTCACATTTGTACACAGACCTTCTTCCTCAACGGAGTATTTCTCGTGGTTATCCCAGCTCTTGTCGCCAATGTAGACGTGCTGCGGATGACCGATCGTAATACCGCTGGAAGTAATGTCGGTGATATAGTTGCCTACGATATTGGTGTTAACAACGTCGTTTGCCATATTGATGCCATCTGCACCGGTATGCTTTACAACATTCTCAATAAACTCAATGGATTCAGAATTTGAAACCATGATAGCACCGGGCAGGGTATCCGCCATTTCATATTTACGAAGGTGCCAGTTAGAATCTGCAAATGCGGTATAGCTCTGTGCTGCCTGACAGGTTGCTTTACCGTAGGAATCGCCGACCTTGGTCAATTGATAATCCGTATTTTCAAATGTAATGCCACTGAAACTTAGATTCTTTACACGATCAGAAGTAGATTTACCCTTGATGATGATCAGCTGATCCACGATGGGAGCTTCTACATCGGCGATGGACATATCTTCACCGTTTCTCGGATAATAATAGAGAAGCTTCTCGGTCTTATCAAAATAGAATTCACCGGGAGAATCCACAAAAGAAAGTGAATTGTACAGTGTATGTGTGCCTCCCGTAGAGAATCCCGCACCCCAGCCGGGTGTCTGGGCAATTGCACCGTAGGGCTGCTGCATTAATAAAATCAGAGATCCGTTTTCGATTTTAATATCTCTGCTGCACACGATATTCTCATTCCAGGTGGTACCGTTGATGACTTCAAGATCATCGAAGTTGGATGTGATGGTGGGAATGTCCGACGCATTATATTTGATGCCATCGCTCTTTTTTCCGGAATCCCATGCCCAGTCCGCCTGACCTGCCGTCACGGAATATTCGCCGTAGCCGCCCTTCGCCTGTACAGTCACACTGCCCATATTTGCTCTCTTGTCATTGAAAGTCGGATCGTAGCCATGTCGTT
>JAZOBK010000277.1:0-3691 GCA_045595985.1 Oscillospiraceae bacterium | reverse complement strand
CTCACAGAACGACATGGCTACGATCCGACTTCCCCCTGCCAAAGGGATGTCATCCCTTTGGAATCCCAAGGCGTTTTTCCATTGCCCCCAATAAGGGCAATGGAAAAACGTTAAGAGTCAAGGATCACATATCTTGGCAGGTGTATGAGATACAATGACACCAAATTGATTTTACAAAATATCAAGAAGGGTTACCATTATGGCAACCCTTCGATTGTATTACTTTGTGTAGCAGGCAAATGCGTCCTGCACCTGCTTTTCGTCCTTTACCTTTGTAAACAGGCTCACCACATAACAGATCACCAGAGAGAACAGCATACAGAATGCACCGGCATTCAGCGGAGAAGTGATGGTGATCGGAATCGGCAGGCTGTTTGCGGCTGCGGCGATTTCCGGGAACCAGCCCATGCAGAACAGTGCGGTATGTACCAGCGTGAAGCCAACTGCAAAGATGAAGCATGACCAGACAGCCGCAGGGGTGATCTTCTTCGAGAACAGACCGAGCATGAACGGTGCCAGGAAGGAACCGGACAGTGCACCCCATGAAATCGACATGAGCGTTGTGATGTACGCATTCTTATTCGCTGCCATGATCACGGAGATCAGCAGGAACACAGCAATAAAGATTCGGATGAACAGCACCTGCTGCTTTTCGGTCATCTTGCCCTTCATGGCAGGCTTGATCAGGTCAAGCGTCAGCGTGGAGCTGGATGCCAGCACCAGAGAGGACAGCGTGGACATGGATGCGGAAAGCACCAGTACCACAATCAGACCGATCAGCACTTCGGGAAGTGCACTCTGGAGCATTGCCGGAACGATGGCGTCATATTCCAGTTTGCCGCCGACAACATTGATCAGCGTCTTGGAAGTGTCCGCAGCGTCCGTTGTTGCAAACAGTCTGCCCATGCCGCCGATGAAGTAGCAGCCGCCGGATACGATCAGTGCAAACACTGTGGAAATGACCGTGCCACGCTTGATTGCCTTATCGTCAGCAATGGAATAGAACTTCTGGATCATCTGCGGAAGTCCCCATGTACCGAGGGATGTCAGAACCACAACGCCCAGAAGATCGGCAGGATACGGGCCGAATACGCTGTTGAGCGTGCCTGTATTGCCGCTGTCGTCGGCAATCGTGCCCAGATTTTCCAGAGCATTGCCAAGACCGCCCTGCACATTCACAATGCTGACCACAACTGCAATGATACCTACAAGCATGATGATACCCTGTACAAAATCATTGAGTGCAGTTGCGTGGAATCCGCCTGCGATTACATAAATTGCCGTGAATAACGCCATAATGATGATGCAGTAAATGTACGGAATGCCCAGTGAGCTTTCAAACAAACGGGATAGTCCGTTGTAAACCGATGCCGTGTAGGGAATCAGAAAGATGAAAACAATGAGGGATGCGGCAAGCTTCAGGGGCTTGCTGTCATAACGCTTCTCAAAAAATTCCGGCATCGTCCTGCAGTCGAGATGCTTTGTCATCGCTCTTGTGCGTCGTCCGAGAACCACCCACGCCAGCAGAGAGCCGATCAGAGCGTTGTCCAGACCGATCCATGTTGCGGAAATACCGTATTTCCAGCCGAACTGCCCTGCGTAGCCGATGAATACCACCGCTGAAAAATAGGATGTGCCAAATGCAAATGCCGAGAACCACGGGCCGATGCTTCTGCCGCCCAGCACAAAATCATTGACGTTCTTCGTCTTGTTTTTGCAGTAAAACCCGATGCCAACCATGACCAGCAGGTAGCATACCAGAATGATCCATTTTACCATATTGCTTGCCTTCTTTCCTTTGCTTTTACGCTTTGGTGCTTTTAAGCTTTTATGCGTTAAAATGTTGATGCCTATTCTATTATAGCGGATAAAAACGGGTTTGTCAAGGGGGAATTTTCATTTTGCACAGAAATCTTTGTAGTGCTGCAATAGAAGTGAGACCAAGGGGTATAAAAAAGTGATTGAGAGCTGTTAAAATAATACTAATTCTCATTCAACCTATTGATTTTATCAATAGGTTGAATGAGAATTGCATGAAATGGCAGGTACGTCAGCACACGCTCTCAATCAAACTATTTGGATAGTTTGATTGAGAATTAGTATTATACATCAGGAATGCAGCAGTCTGCGTTTGAAAATGGCGAGATCGAAGGGGTTCACATTGCCGTCGCCGTTGACATCCATCGGTTCCATCAGCTTTTCAGGCAGCTTGAGCCTGCCAAGCATAAATTTCTGCATCACAATAATATCTACGATATTCGTGATGCCGTCCCCCGTCAGATCGACTGCGAGCTGCTCCGGATCGTCGGCTGGGGCACTTTCAAAATGGATGACGGCATTGGCGAGGGCTTCGTTGTCAGAAGCGATCGTGACCGCATCCCACTGTTCCTGCGTGCCTGCAAAATACACATCCGTCAGTGCGGCCTTGCCGAACGCATCGCTGCCGATCTCCGCAAGACTTGTGGGGAGATGGATCTGCGAAAGCACGGTGTTCTCCGCAAAGCATTTTTCAGCCAGTGCCGCCGTATTCTCCGGAACCTTGTAGCTTTCTGCGGTTTTTCCGTTGGGATACTTGACCAGTGTGCTTTGGTTTACGCCGTTGCGGCAGTCGAACAGCACGCCGTCAAAGGAACGGTATAGGCTGTATTCGCCGGCGACAAAGATGTTTTCGAGCTGGGGTGTGTTGGAAAACGACTCCGACCAGACATCCTGTATCTGCTCGGGCAGGGTGATCTCACGCAGATGAGCAGAATGAAATGCCATGGATGCAATGGAATACACCTGATCGGGAACAGTAAAGCTCTCGTCCGCACGCCCCGCGGGATATTTCAGAAGATTGCAGCGGTCTGCATGACTGTCATACAGAATTCCGTCCTCCGCATAATATCTTTCGTTGTCCTGTGCAACCTGAAATCCCTCCAGGGCATCGCACCAGAGAAAGGAATCGGGATCAATGATTTTGATGCCTGCACCGATATTTACCCGCTTCAGGTTCGGACACTGGCTGAAGCGGAATGCAATGTGCTGCAGCTCACCGTCCAGCGTCAGTTCCGAGATCGCCGCATTGCTGTTAAAAGAGGATGAGAGTTCCTGCGTTTCGATCACCAGATGCACATCCTCGCAGCCGTTGAGGAAACCGTGGGAAACATCCTTCACATCTGCACCGAGCGTCAGGTGTTTCAGCGAGGTGTTTCTGAACAGATCATAAGGCAGATCTGCACTCGTATTGTAGACAACAGTTTCCAGATCGCTGCATGAACCAAAGGTGTTGAACGCCACCTCCGTGACGGGCATACCGTCGATTTCGGGCGGAATTTCTGCTGTGATCGCCTCCAAATCACAAGCAATGATCTTCAGCGAATCCGATTTGATCTCATAGGTCAGCGGCCCGTAATGCCCGAACTCCTGCTCCTTCCCCTCCGCAGCGGTTTCGTCCTCCGAAAATGCCGTGAGCATCGGAGATGTCGGAATTGCAGCGGAAAGCAGCATTGCCATACAGGTTATCGCTGCGAAAATTCTGTTGCGTATCATGGAAAGCTCCTCCGAATCGTTTTTTCTATATTATAGCATTTATCATTCAATTTTTCAAGTTGTTTTGGAATTGTGATAAAAGCATCTGAGCACTAAAAGGGGCTGGAGACTGTCCAAAAACTATAATTGATCTTGAGCTTTCCCCCGCCGAAGGCGGGGG
>JAZOBK010000276.1:0-2487 GCA_045595985.1 Oscillospiraceae bacterium | reverse complement strand
ATTAGCTGATAAACTTCTAGGTTGAGGAATATGAAGGCGACATGTCTGGCGGTGCATTTATTGATCTTCAATTCAAAGGCGAACAGCTGTCTGATTTGCTTACTCGTCTGCAGGCTATCAGTGATGATGCTAAGCAACTGGGCGGAGAATGGGTAACGGAAGGTTATCTGTATGAAGGCTTCGCTATTCTTTCTTTTGCTACAGATGACAAGGGGAAAATCACTGCAAGCTACTTGGCGCTTTAAGCAATCCTGAGTGGGGAAAAGAGCTTTTCACAAGCTGAGGAAATTTCCAAATACATGCAATGAAAAGTGATTTGGCTTAACCATAAACCAAATACATAAGATACAGTACATCACCAGATGATACTGCTTCGCATTTCATTGCACGTGGGGGTATATAATTAAGACACACGAAACACCGTATTGTGACATTGCCACGAAAATCTCTTCAGTTATCCCTTCCGATATGTAAGTTAATCGAAACCACCAGCCAATCCTTGCCATTTCTGGCGGGGATTTTGCGTGGAGGGATCGTCCGTTCGTTCCCTGTATAAAATATTCCCAGTCGCGATTTTTGCTAAGGGGGGCCGGGGGAACGCTTTTGATCGAAGGTCCAAGCAGAACAAGTGACCTCAGATGACAGACGGCACGGCTGTATCTGATTTCACTTTTCTGCGCAGGAGTTGGTCTTCAAAAGCGAATTTCCCCCGGCGAATAAAACATCTGTGGAAAATACGGATACAAAGGTCAAAGATGGTCGGATTCCTTCTTGACAAATCATCCGTTTTATGGTATTATATAATTAACGAACAGGCTATAAATGGCAGTATCCTGCCTTTTTTCATTTTTGGAGATTACCATTTATGACATGAACGTAATAACATGAAAGGAGCTTTTTGCCTATGAGCGAAAGCGATCTAGTACGACTATGCAGCAAGAATGAGCTGCCCCATCTTAGCGATGTCATCGATTATGACGGTGATATTGCTCCTCACCGTTTCATCAAGCTGTTTTCCAGCGTAGGAAGCGGAAAGAACCAGCTTATCAACAACCTGATAAGTGGAAAACATCTTATGCACCGAGATGGTTCTCCCATCAAAAAGCACTCCGTTCTGCTGATTACGCCGCGCAGAGCAATGGTTGATGAGACGCGGAAAACAAAAGGCGTAACGTACGATCCGTACATCGGGGTTTATGATTCCGGCGAGGAAAACTGGTGGGTATATCCCAATGAAAAAGAAAATGAAGAGGCCTTGATCTTTTCGCCGCGTATCATGCTGCCGGATTTAGACGGCTTCGGTGAGCAAGAAATAATTCAACGCAGCTGTGTCTATTCCAATGCAAAGACAGAAATATACCAGCGGGATCACTACTCGCAGTGCAACGCTTTTTCACACCCTTGGCTGCGATTTGACATGATCGTAATTGACGAAGCCCACGCTCTGTTTTCAGATTCCACCTTTCAATCTGCACCATTTTATGTGCGGCGTTTAATCGAAGAAACGTTGAAATGCTCTCAATCCTGCAAAGTGCTGGTCATGACAGGAACGCCAGAAATCCTGCAGGGAGATCCGCTGTTTGAAAAAGCGCACACGATCGACATGATGAAACGCTGCATCAGTGTGCAGCCGCAGAGCGTGGAATGCATCACAAAGCTGGAAGCACAACAACTGCAACGCGATCTATTGGCCCGGGGGAAAAAATTCATTTCATTTTTTAATCACATTGGCGAAATGCTGGAATTTGTCGAAACCTGCCCGCAGGATCAGCAGAGCAAAATCGTCGTCACATTTTCCTCCCAACAGGATAAATGCGAACTGAAAAAACGCAGGAAAGACCTGTATGACAGAATCAAAACCACGCAAGAGCACCTGGCTGAACACCAGAAGCTACCCCACGATGTCGTTGCATTCCTGAGCACAAGCAAAAACAAGGAAGGCATCAACATCAAAAACAAGGATATCCGCTTTGTATTTGTTGAGGCTCATGCGCAGCTGGATATCGTGCAAATGACAGGACGCTTGCGTAATCCTGCCGAGAAACTGTACATCATCGTCGACAGCACCGGATATGAAGACTGGGAAAATATGCATGCGCAAGGCCTTGCAAAATATCCCGACGCCCTGAAATCGCTGAACAGTTATTACCAGGAAGAATGCCGTAAGATAGATTATATAGCTGAAGACGTCTTTGCCAAACCCGTATATGAGCATGGCAGTCTCAAAGCCCTGATCAAGTACAAGCACAAGCAAGACGATTACATCCGCTTTGATTATTTCTCCAACAGCTTCATGTATTATCGCGAACGCGAAGTCGGCAAGCATTATTATCACGCGCAAAAGCAGCGTTTTGAACACGCCATGGAAAACCGCTATACGCTGCGCATGTGGGTAAAAAGCATTTATCCGGAGGCACAATGCACCTTGTCTCCTCAGATCAAATATCATGTGAATCAGCAAGCAATCGTTGACCATTACCTTGAAAG
>JAZOBK010000275.1:0-13618 GCA_045595985.1 Oscillospiraceae bacterium | reverse complement strand
TGCCATAGTAGTCAATACTGCTCCATGAAATCACAGGGTTGGTATCGTTGAGCTGCCAATAAACCGAACCCATGCATCTGCCCCTTGCACGACGCATATGCTCCACACAGGTACGGATGTATTCCGCTTGCATGAGCTGGGTGCTGTAGATCAATTCCTCAAAGCTTTGCGGAAAACGCATCATCTGTGCCAGATAGAACATGAGCTTTTCATTGCCCTGATCGCATTTTTGATGTGCCTCCATGACGGGGGACATGAGATTCAGATCTCCCTGTTCGGGATCACAGACCGTCAGCAGGGTTTTCAGACAGGGAACGGACTCGAAACCATATTCCGAGCAGAAACGATAGTACAGCTTATGGAACGCCGTAAAGGGCTTGAATCCGTGCCATACCTCCCAGTAATGCATATCTCCCGCATAGATCGAATCAGTATTCTTGCATCCGCCGTATGCGGATGGGGACGAACGCCAGTAGAAACGATTCGGATCCAGTTTCTGAACAATTGCGGGCATACGGTGTTCAAACTGTTCGAGATAGTGGGCTTTCGCTTCCGCATCCTCTGGAAGTCCCCATGTTTCAAATGCAGTTTCGATCTCATTATTGCCGCACCACATACCAAGTGATGCGTGATTTCGCAGCCTCACGATATTGTCACGCAGTTCCGCTTCGGTCGTACTCCAGAATGCATCCGTCAGCAGGTAATTGGCACAGGCAAACATGAAATCCTGCCATACGATCAGACCGTGTTCATCGCAGTAATTGTAGAAATGATCATCGGGATACAGACCGCCGCCCCAGATGCGGATCACATTGAAATTTGCCTTGACGCAGGATTCCAGAATTTTTTCCACATACTCCTTTGTTACTCTGGGCAGGATCTGATCAAACGGGATCATATTCGCACCCATTGCAAAAATATCCCTTCCGTTGAGGTGCAGACAGAAGGATTCGCCCCATTCGTCGGGATCCTGACGGACGGTCAACGTACGCAGACCGATTCGCTCCGCTTGTTCGTCCAGCACATTCCCAAACTCGTCAAGCAAGGTGATCTTCGCAGTGTACAGCGGTTGTTCGCCGTAACCTCTTGCCCACCAGAGTCTTGGTTCACAAATTGTCAGCGTGCAGGAAGCACGGTTCTCCGAAATGACAAGATCCTCCGTTTCCTGCATGGGATTTCCTTCGGGATCCAGAAGCGTCAGACGACAGTACAGCGGACGCTCATTCCTGAACCGCATTTCTGCTGTCAGTTCCACCACACCGTCATGATGATTCTGGGAATAATAGCAGTGCTCGATTTTTCCGTCATGCCAGCATTCCAGATACACATCACGCCAGATGCCCATATCGGGGAGCTGTGGTCCCCAGTCCCAGCCAAACATATAATGTGCCTTGCGGATATGTGGAAAACCCGCAACCGTGGAATTTACACCCCAGAGAGGACGCTTTGCCTGTTTTTCGGCAATGTACCGCAGGGGAGAGCGAAGGATAACGGTCAGCGTATTTTCCGTTTGCAGAAGCGATTCCACGGGAAATCTCCAGCGTCGGTGCATATTATCGGCATCTCCGATTTTAACGTCGTTCAGGTAGATTTCGGCGATGGTGTCAATTCCGTCAAAACAGAGGTCGCAGTGCATTCCCTTCCCCAGAGCGGGAGCTGCGAACGTGCGGGAGAATGCATAATCATCCTCCGAGATTGAAAAAGCGGCAGTTTCATTTTCACGATAGTAGGGATTTTCGATGACGCCGTGCGTTTGCAGCGTGTCATACACGGAACAGGGAATGTGGCAGGAGTATGTCTGTTCCGATCCGATTTGACGCATATTCCATGCGTTGTTAAGCAGTATTTGCTGCATCCTATGATCCTCCATTCATGGCACGTTCCGATACGCACCCAATGGTTTTATTATAACATATCGGCAATTCGCTGTCAATCGTTCCCTTGACAGCGAATTTGAAATACGGTATAATAATTGTGGTAGAATGAACAGACAGGAGGTGCAGGAAATGAGGAAACGATCGTCCATAGCAGCTGCAATGCTGTTGGCGTTCACGCTCACCGGATGCGGAAATACACCGGAAGCTTACGAACGCACGGAAGAACTGTTCGGCACATTTGTATCCGTAAAGGTGTATGCCGACGATCGGAAAACAGCGGATGCTGCACTGGACGCCGCATTTTCAAGGGCAGCTGCACTGGAATCCATCCTGTCACCGACAATCGCCGACAGCGAGCTAAATGCGGTCAATGCCTCGGCTTTTTCAAACGCAGCTGCAATTTCGGAGGATTTTGAATTTCTTCTGGAAAAATCCCTTTATTATACAGAACTGACGGACGGTGCATTCGACTGTACCATCGGGGAGCTGATCGACCTGTGGGGAATCGGCACAGGGCACGCACGGATTCCTGAAACGTTGGAAATTCGGGATGCTTTGCATCCCATTGGCAGTGAAGTGGTTCTGCTTGCAGATGATGGCAGCGTCCGTTTTTCCGACGAACGAGTGCAGCTGCAATTCGGAGCGATCGCAAAAGGCTACATTGCTGATGAAATGAAAGAAACCCTGCAAATGCATGGTATCGAAAGCGGAACGCTGGTTCTCGGTGGAAATGTCCTGACCATCGGCAGCAAACCCGATGCCGATGCATGGACGATCGGCATTACCGATCCGTTTCATCCCGAGCAGATTACGGCTTCCGTGAAGGTTTCGGATCTGTCCGTCGTGACATCGGGGAATTATGAGCGTTATTATGAATACAATGACATCAGATACCACCATATTCTTGATCCGAAAACGGGTTGTCCGGCAGACAGCGGACTTGTCAGTACGACGATTATTGCAGAGTCTTCCCTTGAATGCGACGCACTATCCACAGCAGTTTATGTACTCGGTGCGGAAAAAGGCATGGCATTGCTTGAACGGCTGGAAGGTGTGGAGGGCATCCTGATCACCGACGACGGAGAGTTCCTCCTGTCCTCGGGAATGTACGCCTATGGATTTGAGCAGGTGACCAAATGAAACGGAATCTCATACTTGGTTTGATCACGTTGCTGCTCCTTGCGGCAGGAATTGTCGGCTGTATCTTCGCTGCAGGTACGCAGCATGGCTCGGTTGCAGTGATCTATCAGAACGGGCAGGAGGTACAGAGGATCGACCTTTCTGCCGTAACATCGGCATATACCATTACCCTGCATGGGGAAAATAACGCTGAAAACATCATTTTCGTGGAGCATGGAGCCATTTCCATGCAGCAGGCAAGCTGCCCTGATCATTTATGCGTGAAACGTGGAAAACTCACAGGCAGCGGTCTGCCGCTGGTGTGCCTGCCGAACCACGTTGTCATTGAAATTCAGGGCGGCAATACGGAATTGGATGCAGTTGCATATTAGGAGGAGCTTTATGGATACTAATACTAATGCTCCGCACGGCAGAATCAGACATCTTGTTATGCTGTCCCTGATGACGGCAATTGCATTGACGTTGTTTCTGGTGGAGGCACAGATCCCGCTGCCCGTCGGCATTGCAGGCATCAAGCTCGGACTTGCAAACCTCGTGACGCTGTTCCTGCTCATCCGGTATTCGGGAAAGGATGCGGCAGCGGTACTGGGGATGCGTATTTTCCTTGGGAATCTGTTTACTGGACAATTGGTTTCTTTTCTGTATTCCCTTGTTGGTGGTATTCTGAGTCTTGCGGTAATGCTGCTGCTCTGCAAACTGCTGAAAGGGAGATCCATCTGGTTTGTCAGTGTGATGGGCGGTATTTGCCATAATCTGGGGCAGATGCTTGTTGCCATGTGCTTCCTCGGTGTGGGAGGCGTATTGTATTATCTGCCGTTTCTGCTTGTCAGCGGCATTCTGATGGGATTTCTGATCGGTGTTGCAACGCAGGGATTTCTGACTGCATGGGCACGGCTCGGCAAGAAATAAAACTCTAAAGCATACGGAGGAAGGGTATGAGATTTCATACATTTGGCAGACGTCAGCAGCCTGTTATGCTGCTCATTCACGGAATGCTGACACCGTGGCAGATCTGGGAAACGCAGATCTCACATTTTCAGAACCGCTTTTATGTTATCGCTGCGGCACTGGATGCTCATACGGAGGAGGAACAAAGTGATTTTGTTTCTCTGGAACAGCAGGCGGCAGGCATTGCATCCTATCTGCGGGATGCGGAAATTTCCGATGTGCATACGGTATGCGGAATTTCTCTGGGCGGTGCCATTGCGTATACCCTATGGGAAAAACAAGTCATTCCGATCAGAAATCTTGTGTTGGACGGTGCACCGCTGGTTTCTATTCCGAAATTTGCCCGATGGTGGATGACGCAGAATTATCTGCGGATCATCCGCAATTCTCACAAACGTGACAAACGCACAATTGCGGCATTCAAGCGGGATTTTCTTCCGGAACGGTATCTGGAAAGCTATCTGAAAATTGCCGATCTAATGACGGAAGAATCCATAAGAAATATTATGGCGTCCCTCTGGAGCTGCAGAATCCGTTCCGATGTGAGATCGGATACGGGAATTCTGTTCATCCATGGGACAAGGAGCAATGAGATCATCTCAAAAAAAGCTGCAATGCTGCTGAAAAAATACTATCCGGAAACAACCGTGATCTGCTTTGACGGTGATCTGCACTGTGAAAAAGCGATCTATCAGCCGGAGCACTGGATAGAAACAATAGAAAACTGGATGCAGCAAGCATCTTCATAAAACGGAGGTACACATGAAAAGAGAACGTTTAGGCAGCCGACTGGGTTTTATCCTGCTCAGTGCAGGCTGTGCGATCGGCATCGGTAATGTATGGAAATTCCCTTATATGGTCGGACAGAATGGCGGCGGATTGTTCGTACTGATCTATCTGTTTTTCCTGATCATATTGGGCGTTCCCGTGATGACAATGGAATTTTCTCTGGGGCGTGCCAGCCAGAAAAGCCCTGCACGGATGTATCAGGAGCTGGAACCAAAGGGCAGTAAATGGCATTGGCATGGCTATGCTGCGGTAGTCGGCAACTATATCCTGATGATGTTCTATACCACGGTCAGCGGATGGATGCTGCGGTATTTCGTGGATACGGCAAAGGGGGATTTTGTCGGACTGGATGCGGCAGGCGTCGGACAGCATTTTGATACCATGCTGGGAGATGCGGGAATGCAGGTGCTTTACATGGCAATCGCTGTTGTTATCGGTTTTGTTGTCTGTTCCGTGGGACTGCAGAAAGGGCTTGAGAAGATCACCAAAAGCATGATGATCGCACTGCTCATCATCATGGTGGTACTTGCCGTTAACAGTATTTTCATGGATGGGGGCGAGGAGGGGCTTTCCTTCTATCTGCTGCCCAGCGTGGAACGTCTGAATGAAGTTGGACTTGCCAATGTCATCGTAGCCGCAATGAATCAGGCTTTCTTCACGCTCAGTCTCGGCATGGGTGCAATGGCGATTTTCGGAAGCTACATCAACAAGGATCGTGCCCTCATGGGTGAAGCGGTGAACGTCGCACTGCTGGATACATTTGTTGCATTGGCATCCGGTCTGATTATCTTCCCCGCCTGCTTTGCCTATGGCGTGGAAGTCGGCAGCGGTCCCTCTCTGATTTTTATCACACTTCCCAATATTTTCAATCACATCCCGCTCGGCAGACTCTGGGGCAGTCTGTTCTTCGTGTTTATGAGTTTTGCTGCACTTTCCACGGTTCTGACCGTGTTTGAAGGTATCATTGCCTGCACGATGGATATGTTCGGCTGGGGCAGAAAAAAATCCTGCCTGATCAACGGCATTCTCATGTTTGTGCTCTCACTGCCCTGTGCTCTCGGATTCAACGTACTGAGCGGATTTCAACCGTTCGGTGAGGGTACGAGCGTCTTGGATCTGGAGGACTTCATTGTCAGCAATCTGATTCTTCCGCTCGGCTCTCTGGCATTCATCCTGTTCTGTACCACCAAAAAAGGTTGGGGCTGGCAGAATTTTACGGATGAAGCAAATTCCGGTAAAGGCATCAAGGTGCAGAGGTGGATGCGTTTCTATATGAGCTATATTCTTCCCGTAATTGTCATGATTCTGTTTTTCATGGGAATCTATCAATTTTTCCGATAAATCAAAACCATCCGAGGTGCTGCAGTGCCTCGGATTTCTATACTGTTGTGCCTTAAAAAAGCACTTTGGGAGTTCCGGTGTCGTATTCTATAAAAAATTCCCGAATAATCTTGTTAAATTATTGACAAACTTTAGAAAAGATGCTACAATAAAAAAGATGAAAATAAAAGGAGATGGTGTATTGGAAACATTCAATCAGATTCTGGAGAAAATCGACCGCTTTGTCTGGGGACTGCCGCTGATCATATTGATCATCGGATGCGGAATAATTCTGACCGTTCGAGTTCGCGGTATTCAGGTGCATAAGCTCGGTCGTGCACTCAAGTATATGTTTCAGGATGAAGAACAGGGGAATGGCGAGGTTTCAAGCTTTGCGGCACTCTGCACAGCACTTTCGGCAACCATCGGCACGGGCAATATCGTGGGCGTGGCAACGGCACTGGCAGCCGGCGGCCCTGGTGCATTGCTCTGGATGGAGATCGCAGCCTTCTTCGGCATGGCAACGAAGTATTCCGAGGGCTTGCTTGCGATTAAATATCGTGTCCAGGACAAGTGTGGACAATTTCTTGGTGGCCCGTTCTATTATATCGAAAATGGTATGGGCAGCAAGTGGAAGTGGCTGGCAAAGTTGTTTGCGGTTTTCGGACTGCTGGCAGGTCTGATGGGCATCGGTACGATTACGCAGATCAACGGCATTACTTCCGCCGCCAACAATTTTTTTGACCCGGATAAGGTCAATACGATTCAGCTTTTCGGCATGGAATACACATGGACGCAGATCATCACGGGACTGATCATCACCATCTGCGTTGCACTGATCGTCATCGGCGGAATCAAGCGTATTGCTTCCGTATCCGAAGTGATCGTACCGATCATGGTTGTGCTCTACGTTGGCTGCTGTCTGATGATTCTGGTATTGCACATTACGGAAATCCCTGCGGCAATTGTGACCATCGTGGAAAGTGCCTTCGGCGTAAGAGCGGCAGCGGGCGGTGTGCTCGGTGCAATCTTCGCCTCCATGCAGAGCGGTATTGCGAGGGGAATTTTCTCCAATGAGGCAGGTCTGGGATCTGCACCGATTGCCGCTGCTGCCGCAAGAACCAATGAACCTGCTCGTCAGGGTCTTGTCACCATGACGGGAACATTCATTGATACTATCATCGTCTGCACAATGACGGGACTTACAATCGTGATTTCAGGCTGTCTGGAAACCAATCCCGATCTGCAGGGCGTGGAAATTACCAATGCGGCGTTCCAGTACGGTCTGCCGTTTCCTGAAAAGATTTCCTCCTTCATTCTGATGATCTGTCTGGTGTTCTTTGCATTCACGACGATTCTTGGCTGGAATTATTATTCCGAACGTTGCCTTTCGTACCTGACCAATTCCAATAAAACCGCAACCGTGGTATTCCGCTGGCTGTATATTGCGGCGGTATTTGTCGGGCCCTATCTGACAGTGGCGGCAGTATGGAATATGGCGGATATTTTCAACGGGCTTATGGCCCTGCCAAATATTATAGCACTGCTTGCCCTGTCCGGTGTGGTATCGTCTGAAACAAAGCAATATCTGAAAAAGCTGAAGTCAAAAGCATAGATTTAGTCTGTTTCTTTAAAAACGGATGAAAAATCCCCTTGATCCGGCAACCGCCGTGTCAAGGGGATTTTGGTATATAGTGGAATTATTTTTTCTGCTGGGATTTCCATTCCAGATATTCTTCGTAAGTTCCCGCACGGTCAATGCAGCCGTCGGGAGTGATCTCAATGATGCGGTTTGCGACTGTTTCCAGCATCTCGTGGTCATGGGACGAGAACAGCACCACGCCCTTGAATGCCGTCAGACCATTGTTGACAGCGGAAATGCTTTCCAGATCGAGGTGGTTTGTCGGTCTGTCAAGCAGGAGGACGTTCGAGCCGAACAGCATCATGCGGGAGAACATACAGCGTACCTTTTCACCACCGGAGAGTACCTGCACGGACTTGTAAACGTCATCGCCCGAGAACAGCATTCTGCCAAGGAATCCACGCAGATACGTTTCAGTTTCTTCCTTGACTGCATATTGCCGCATCCATTCGATCAGGTTCAGCGGACAATCATCAAAGTACTTGGAATGGTCAACAGGGAAGTAGGAAACTGATGTGGAAACACCCCACTTGAATGTGCCCTCATCGGGCTGTTCTTCCTCCATAAGGATCTTCATGAGCATGGTAATTGCCTGTTCGCTCTCACCGACGAATGCAACCTTATCCGTTCTGCCGATGGAGAAGGAAACATCATTGAGGAGCTTTACGCCATCCACGGTCTTGGAAATACAGCTTACCTGCAGCACATCCTTTCCGATCTCACGGTCGGCATCAAATCCGATGAACGGATAACGTCGGCTGGAGGCAGGCATTTCCTCAACAGTCAGCTTTTCGATGAGCTTACGGCGGGCAGTTGCCTGTCCGGATTTGGACTTGTTTGCGGAGAATCGCTCAATAAAGGATTTGAGTTCCTTGATTTTCTCCTCAGCCTTTTTGTTCTGCTGTTTGATCAGACGCTGCATCAGCTGGCTGGATTCATACCAGAATGCGTAGTTGCCGACATACATCTTGATTTTTGTGTAGTCAATATCCACGATGTGCGTGCAGACATTGTTCAGGAAGTGACGGTCATGGGAAACCACGATCACCGTGCCGAAGTATTCCGCAAGGAATCCTTCAAGCCAGCGGATGGCTTCAATATCCAGATGGTTTGTCGGCTCGTCGAGCAGGATAATATCGGGATTACCGAACAGTGCCTGTGCAAGGAGCACCTTCACCTTTTCGTTACCGGAAAGCGAGTCCATCTGCATATACAGCAGTTCCTCGGGAAGTCCCAGTCCCTGCAGAAGCTTGGATGCGTCGGATTCCGCCTCCCAGCCGTTGAGCTCCGCAAATTCGCCCTCCAGTTCGGACGCAAGCACGCCATCCTCCTCGGAGAAATCTTCTTTTGCATAAAGAGCGTCCTTCTGCTGCATGATCTCATAGAGTCTTGCATTGCCCATCAGAATGGTGTCAAGGACTGTGTACTGGTCATAAGCAAAGTGATCCTGCTTGAGGATACTCATTCGCAGCCCCTTGTCGATGGCAACCTCACCCGTGGTGGGTTCCAGATCGCCGCAGAGGATCTTGAGGAACGTGGATTTTCCCGCACCGTTCGCACCGATCACGCCGTAGCAGTTGCCGCCCGTGAATTTCAGATCAACGTTTTTAAATAATGTGTCGCTGCCGAAGGACAGACTCACATTGGATACTGTAATCATAAATCGAACTCCTTTGTATTTGTGGCATTTCATACGAAAACTCCCCGCCGCAGGCAGAGAGTTACATATCCGCATAATATTAGTATACCACAAAAACAGGCAAAAAAACAATTTATGGAAATGTAGAAAAACCCTTGATTTCCGATCGGAAATATGGTATAATATAACAAAGCAGACGGTGTGTGCCGGAAAGGAGTTTTGCCATGTTTAAAGTCACAGTAAAGGGCGGCATACTGACCAAGCCCGAGATTGATGCATATATTTTTTACACGAAGAAGAAATACGGTACCGTGCTTCCCGAAGATCTGGAAATCATTCTGGAGCTTGACGGCGACTATGTGAACATCTCCTACAATCCGCCGCTTGCATTCCGTGCCTACCGTGCAACGGATTATCTTGTGAATGATGCGTCAAAGCTTAATGATTCCAAGCTTTCGGAACTCCGTGATAAAATTCCGAATGCAGTTTGAATGAGAACAGGCAGTCCGTTTTTTTGCGGACTGCCTTTTTATACAAAAAACAGCTGACTATTTTGGTGAATGCTACAATGATAAAAAGATTTCCCAATATTTTGTTGTTTCGATTGTTTTATAGGTAAAGCGGTAATGCAATGGAAACTGTGTGAAAAATTCAGAGGAGGGATCATCATGAATTGTAAGAAATTTGTTTCGGCTTTGATGGCACTGGTGCTTTGCATGAGCACGACAGCACTGGCAGTCCGTGCACAGACAGAGGAATATCCAAAAATTTCGCCAAAGCTTCAGGAGGTTATGCAGTCCGGTGAAACTCTGATCGAGGTAGGTGTCTGGTATCAGCCGATCGACCTGTCCGAAGCAAGAGCTGTATGTGCGTGGGAAGCCAATGAATACAAGGAAACCCTTGACTACACGCAGTACACAAGCAGGGAAATTGAAAAGATGTGGGTGGATTATTATCTGAAGCGTCAGCGTGAAGAATGTGCAAAGCTGCATACCGAAAAGGCGGCACGCATCGCACAGGAGATCGGTCTGGAAAGCGATACATATTGGAGCAGCAAGTATGTGCCGATGTTTACCGCAATGATGACTGTTGAGCAGATTGAAGCAGCGGCAGCTCATGCGGAGGTGCAGGAGCTTTCAAACGGAATGGAAACCACGGGAGAAGTAATTGAGAATGCAACGGAATGCCCTACAGAAGATGGATTTGCGGGCGGTTTGGAACCTACGGAAACCGGTTTGGAAAATGGCGGAAATCACTGCGACGTGAACGGTGACGGCGTGACCAATGCAGCGGATGCGGCATATGTTCTGGTGCTTTCTGCAGAAGTCGGTTCGGGATCCTTCGCAGGTTCGGGAGAACTGGACTTTTCCCGTGCGGATTTCAATGATGACGGTGTAATCAATGCCAATGATGCAGCGGATGTTTTGGTGTATGCCGCTTCCGAAGGTGCGGGAAATACGGATTCTGAAGAACCGATTTCAGAAATTGACATCAGCGTTCGCAGCCTGAAAGAATTGGAATCCATGAGGAGCAGTCTTTCTCTTTCCGACGAAGAACTGAATTCCTATCTTGCGGCTCTCCCCAATGGTGCTTCTCTCACTCGTGAGGATGTAACAAACTTTGTGGATCTGGTTTGTTCATTGCCCGTGCCTGAAATAGAAAACTTCGAAATCACATGGATCAATCACAGCATCGGTATGAGCGAAGATTCCGGAGAACCATATGATATTGCATTCATCACGATGGAATCGGCAAACGGAGAATGGGTTCGTTTTGAATACGTTCTTTCTGTAAAGGACGTTAAGGCGGAAATTGACAGTGTCGTTTCCGATCCCGCTTTTGAGGGAACAAGCTTTGAAAATCCAATTGAAAATGCGGATGGCTCTGTAAAGGTCTATGCGGAATCTCGTGAAAAAC
The DNA here is from genome assembly GCA_045595985.1 of Oscillospiraceae bacterium. Lineage (GTDB taxonomy): Bacteria > Bacillota > Clostridia > Oscillospirales > Ruminococcaceae > UBA3855. The sequence goes on along the minus strand of JAZOBK010000275.1, from coordinate 2,346 downwards.
ACGTTTCCGGAAATGGTGATCTGATCATCCGACATCTTGATTGCAGCGGTATGTTTGTCAGAGTGTATTATAAAACCAATGAAGAAGCATCCCTTGATCTGCAGGATCTGATAGACAACCAGAGTCCGTTGGGATCCTTGCTTACGAAACAGTAAGATAAAAAGCCTGAGAAGATATGCGGTCTTCTCAGGCTTTTGAAATTAGTATCGGCTCTGCCGAAGAAGCTGCATTTCCGCAGTCAGGGATACAGTATCGGCAACGATGTAAAGTTGATGGCTATTTTGCCTGCAGCAATGTAGATTTCTGCTGTAAACGCAGCTTGTCCGTGATCAGTGCGATGAATTCGGAATTGGTGGGCTTACCCTTGCAGGTGTTCACCGTGTATCCGAAAAATGAATTGAGAATATCCAGATCGCCCCTGTCCCATGCAATTTCGATAGCATGACGAATTGCACGCTCCACACGGGATGAGGTGGTGTTGAATTTCATTGCAACTGTCGGGTAAAGAAGCTTCGTGACGCTTTCCAACAGTTCGGCATTGTCAATGGATGCCAGAATGGCAGCACGAAGATAGTGGTATCCCTTGATGTGTGCAGGAACACCCAACTGGTGAATCACGTCCGTTACGATGATCTCCAGATCCTGCTGGCTCGGCTTGCTGCTGTGTTCGTGTGTGATGAGTGAAAGAATCCGCTCAGCCAGTGTGGAGATTTCAAAAGGTTTGAGCATAAAATATGCTGCACCAAGTTCCATGATCTGATGTTCCACAAACGGATTATCATAACCGGAAGTGACAATAAACGCAGGAAATATCGGTGCTTCGGCTTTGGTACGCTTGATCAGCTCAATGGCGTCCATGTGGGGCATGGTGCTGTCAACGATGACCACATCCGGCTTTTCGACAAGAATCGTATTCAGGAGTACATTTCCGTCCTTACGTCTTGTGATGGCATACAGTCCGTAGCCACGCAATGCACTTGCGGTTGTGATACCAAAATCTGCTGAATCATCCCCGATAAGAATTTTGCTCTTTTCTTTCATTTGAAGTGAACCTCCCTTGCTCTACAAGTATATGGTAACATAAAATCCGGAAGAATGCAATAGAAAAAATTAATAAAACCGACGAATTTGCAATGTAACTATTATGTCGCATTTGAAAAAAATATCACGAAATATTACTGATTACCCCGTTAGAATTTGATGACGCCGAATCGGCTGTATCTGTTTTTTTCGGAAATTATGCGGATTATTATTGGTGGTTAACGGTGCGTGATTCCTTTGTGACATTTTCATAAATCGTTGGAAATTTGAAGTTTTTGTGTCCAAAATAAAAACGGAAATTTGACGAAAAAACTCAGTTTTTATAAATATACGAAATATTCAAAAAATACACGAACAAATGTATATTTTGTAGGAAAAATGAAATTTTCTTTGTATATTTATGCAAAAAGCACTTGACAACATGGTGCGACATGGTGTATAATGAATTATGTATTATATGAAATATAGGAGGAATTTCCCATGGCAAAAGAAATCAAAAAGGTAGTGCTTGCATATTCAGGCGGTCTGGATACATCCATTATTATTCCGTGGCTGAAGGAAAATTATAACAATTGCGAGGTAATTGCAGTATCCGGTGACGTAGGACAGGGCACGGAGCTTGACGGTCTGGAAGAAAAGGCAATCAAGACAGGTGCGTCCAAGCTGTATATTGAGCGTCTGACAGAGGAATTCATCACAGATTATGTATTCCCGACAGTACAGGCGGGTGCGATTTACGAGAACCGCTATATGCTGGGTACATCCTTTGCACGTCCGATCATTGCAAAGAGAATTGCAGAGATCGCACTGGCTGAAGGTGCTGACGCAATCTGCCATGGCTGTACCGGCAAGGGCAACGATCAGGTTCGTTTCGAGCTGGCGATCAAGGCATTTGCTCCGGAAATCCAGATCATTGCTCCGTGGAGAATCTGGGACATCAAGTCCAGAGATGAGGAGATCGACTATGCGGAGGCACACAACATTCCGCTGAAGATCAATCGTGAAACCAATTATTCCAAGGATAAGAATATCTGGCATCTGTCCCATGAGGGTCTGGATCTGGAGGATCCCGCAAATGAGCCGCAGTATGAGAAGGAAGGCTTCCTTGAGATGGGCGTATCTCCGCTGCAGGCACCGGACAAGCCTACATATGTTACCATTCACTTTGAAAAGGGTGTTCCGACAGCCATTGATGGTAAGGAAATGGGTGCGGTAGAACTGGTTTCCACACTGAACAAGCTGGGCGGCGAGAACGGTATCGGTCTTGCTGACCTCGTGGAAAACCGTCTGGTCGGCATGAAGTCC
>JAZOBK010000274.1:0-3813 GCA_045595985.1 Oscillospiraceae bacterium | reverse complement strand
AAATTCCGCAAGAAGTTGCGAAAATAACAAGTGAAAATGGAACAGAATTAATGGGGAGCCTTATAAAAACGCTCTTGACAAATGCGAACATATGTACTATAATAAAAATACAATAAAATCAGCTGACCGGTGAGGGACATGTTTTTGGCATGAACCTCAGGTGATCACGGTATCCGCTTAGGCAACCATACGCCGACTAAGGGCGGATTCGTGAGCGTTCACAGCTTCGGCTGTGTCGGGAATATGTACCTTTCCACAGCGGAAAGAGGTGCATATGAGCAAGCTGATTACTGTCCAGAACGAGGTTGTAGAAGTTTCGGACGAACTGTACGAATTCATGGAATCCGATCGCAAGCGTCAGGCTGCTGAAGAACGCTCCGACCGCCGACATCTGAGTAAAAGTAGTTTTGAAACGGTGGAGGTCAAACAGGAGTACAGCAGCAGGAAGTTTGAGAATCAGATTTTCCATCGGCTTGACCTCCAGAAGCTGCGGGAAGCGATGCAGCAGCTAAATGATGAGGAACGCAGGCTGATCGAGCTGTATTACTGGGATGGAATGACCATGCAGGAGATCGCCGATGTGTTCGGCATCAGCAAAATGGCTGTGTCCAAGCGGCATCAGAAAATTCTGGACAAGATGAGAGCTACCGTCATCGGGCGGTAGTTCTTTTTTAGAAAAATTTTCAAAAAAGTGGTTTACAAACTGTTTCCGAGTGTCCTTAATAGTAGAGGGCACTCATTTTTTATGGGCTGTTGAAATGGTGAACGCCACAGCCCTCCCTCTGTTTTGTTCGCTGTGTTAGGCACGGCATTTTTCATATGCTGTATTTATATCGCTTCGGGTGACAGTAGTGACGGTAGAATTCTGTGGGCGGAGGTCTTGGATTCTACCGGCACCCGAAATTCTGAGAATGTCGATTCTGCGTTGTTTGAGTGCGGTGACAGTAACGAAACGGGTGACGGTAACTCTCAAAAGGGTGACGGTAACTTCATCGAAACGACTGCATTGCCCGCCAGCGTTTTGTGAGCGATTTGTGCCCTCGAAATTACTGTGGGACAGTTTATCGGGAATCGTCACAGAACGGCACACAGGCGAACGTGGGGCGTTTGTGGGCGGATAATGCACGCAATCGAAATGCTTGGATTATACAGAAGAAAGTGGGACTTTGGGAAAGTTCTCTTTTGAGAGCCAGCATCGCATTCGGCAGTCCGCATAGCGGCCCACCGAATGCAGCTGGTCGGGAGAACCCGAACCCCTTTTATGAAATTGAGAGGAGTGATGCCATGAGGAAACGAAACGTCACAATCACAATCCGCTGCACCGAGGATGAGCGTCAGCGGATTTACAACAAGGCTCGTCAGCATGGATTGACACTGAGTGATTTCGTGCTTCGATCGGCACTGGGCAAGAAAATCGTCACCGCCGACGGGCTTGTAGATGTACTGAAAGAGCAGAAGTCAATCGGACGGAATCTCAATCAGATTGCTGTACTTGGCAACATGGGACGGTTGAAATCAGTAAGATTAGATGAGTTGATTGCACAGCATGAGAAAGCAACTGTCGCCTTGTGTGAGATTGCAAAGGCGGTGCTACCCTGAGCTGAGGAAGGATATTGTATGAAGCGAATGGGTATGCAGCCATAGGATTGGAGGGATGCGGAATTTCTTCAACGATTTCTTCGCCAGAGACACGAGCAAGAAGATTCGTGCGGTGCAGCGTGCCAAGGGTGAGCGTGGGGAACGTGTGGGAACGACGATTCCCTACGGCTATATGAAGAACCCCGATAACCCGAAACAGCTTGTACCCAATCCCGAAACCGCTCCGATTGTGAAGCGGATTTTTGAGATGTACGCAAGCGGCATCGGCATCCGCAGAATCTGTGCGACCTTCGAGCGTGAGGAAATCCTCTGCCCAAGCGTGTATGCGTTCAGAACGACAGGCAATCGGTCGGGAAATCCGAACCTTGATAAGCCCTATCGTTGGTCGATTACGGCGGTTCGCAAGATGCTCTCCAACGAGTTTTATTGCGGAGATACGGTCAATTTCAAGACCTATACCAAGAGCAACAAGCTGAAGAAAAGGCTGAAAAATCCGCCCGAAAAGAGACTGCTTTTCAAGGACACGCATGAGGCGATTATCAGCAGAAAGCTGTTCGACACGGTACAGAAGCATTTTGCAGGGAGAAAACGTCCCGATGTGCAAGGTGAAATGGATAAGTTCGCAGGCTACCTGTTCTGTGCGGAATGCGGTGCAAGGCTGTATCTGCACAGGGGCAAAACGATTGATCAAAAGCTGAATGCATTCCAATGTGGCGGATACCAGACAAAGGGCAACAGCCATTGCACCTCACATTATATCCGAGAATCCGTGCTGAACGAGATTGTGCTGACCTCGCTCCGACAGATGACGGCATATGCAAGGGAGAACACCGAGGAGTTCTATGCGATGGCAACGGCAAACGGCGAAGCCGAGGCTGAGAGATTCTACGCTACAGCAGAGCGTCAGAAAACACAGATTACTGCACGAATCAGTCAGCTTGACAACATCATCCGCTGTCTGTACGAGGACAGGGTGACGGGACGAATCACTCCCGAACGCTATGACACGATGGCGAGTGGATACGAGCTGGAACAGGCAGAGCTGCGGCAGGAAATGCAGTGCATCACGGAAAAAATTGATGAGATGGACTTGCGTGAGATGTATGTGAAAGAGTTCATTGCCAAGGCAAAGACGTATATTGAGATGCCTGAACTGACGCCCGAACTGCTGCGAGTGTTCGTTCGCAGGATTGAGGTTTATGAGAAAGCGGAGAAGTACTCCCGAACCTGCGGAAACAAGATCGTGATTCATTACACATTTCAGGCAGGCAGCGGTCAGAGGGCGGATGCAGTAGCGGACGAAGCAAGCGAAATGGCACTGCTTCCGGCATAAAAAGCAAACCCGAAAGGTAATTGTGCCTTTCGGGTTACATACCACTCTCATTTCTCCGTTAAGGATAACAGACAAAAGCCGGGGGTTTTTCCGTAAACGCCCCATAGGGGCTCAGAATACAAGCTACGCCTTGAAAGGCGTGCCAACACGGACGCATGCGGCTACGTTCTACTGCGTGATTGTTACTGCTTACCCGTTAAACGGGTCTGAATCATCCAGTGTCAGTTGGCCTGCTATTCTATCCTCTTCTAGTTGGTGACGGATGTACTCCGTTATCGCTTTTGTATTCTTCCCCACAGTGTCTACATAATATCCCCTGCACCAAAATGAGCGATTCCGGTACTTGTACTTCATGTTCCCCCACTTATTGTATATCATGATGCTACTCTTTCCTTTCAGAAAGCCCATGAATGATGACACTGCGTGCTTGGGCGGTATTTCCACCAATATGTGAATGTGATCTGGACACGCTTCTGCCTCCAGCAGATTCACTCCATACCAGTTACATAACTGCCTCAGTATCTGTCCTATTTCGCTCCTTTTCTCCCCGTAGAAAACTTTTCTACGATATTTCGGGGCAAACACTATATGGTACTTGCAATTCCACTTCGAATGTGATAAACTATGTATGTCATTCACTTTGTAATGACCTCCTTTTGATTTTGGTTTTGCAGTTGGTAGCCGCATCTCCATTATAATCAAAAGGAGTCTTTTTTTCAAGATTTATAGCTTTAAGCTCTTTTGAACCCCCGGCCTAGCCGGGGGTTTTCTTTACACAAAAAATGCACACCCTCGGGTGTGCATTTTTTTATGAAACAGCTGAAGGTTCCTTCTTTTCAGAATCATCCGGCAACTCTGCGGAATCATCCAATTTTGCAGTT
>JAZOBK010000273.1:0-10803 GCA_045595985.1 Oscillospiraceae bacterium | reverse complement strand
TGGGTAGAGTTGGAGGAGTTGGCGAAGACGTATTCGCTGCCGACGGCGTTCCGCTGCATCTTATCGTAATAATTCCTGCCGCAGATACAGCAGCAGTTTCTTTTCACGGCGTGACACCTGTACCTGTGTCATGCCGAGCTTTTCGGCAGTCTGCACCTGTGTGAGGTTACGGTAGTAACGCAGTTCCAGCAACATCCGATCGGCAGGCTCAAGGGTTGCCATCATTTGCCGCAGAGCAAGACGATCACCGATATGCTCGTCGGGTGCATCCACAGCAATGTCGATCTGCCCCTCGCTGTCATCCGGTGCGGTGAGGGAAACCACGGGACTGCAGGCACACAGTGCAAGGGAAATATCCTGTGCACTTGCACCCGATCTTTCCGCAAGAACGCTGATGGGCGGATCATCGCCCGTTTCCTTTATGAGCTGTTCCCGTATTTTCTGCACCTTCATCGAAAGCTCACGCAGACTGCGTGAAACGTGCACCGTTCCGCCGTCACGGAATAACCGCTTGATCTCACCGAGAATGACAGGTACTGCATAGGTCGAGAACTGTACGCCGCGGTTTGTATCGAATGCATTTGCCGCTTTGACAAGTCCCTCGCAGCCGGCGGAATACAGATCCTCATATGGAATGCCGCGGTTGCGGAAGCGGTTGGCACACAGGTGCACCAGCCCCAGATGCTCTTCCGCACAGGGTTTGGGTTCAGGCTTCGGCGTTTGGTTCATCATGCTGTGTTCCGAGTCTGCGTCGCATGGTCAGCGTCGTACCGTGTTCGGGCGTGCTGCGTACATTCAAGGAATCGGTAAAGGTCTGCATGATGGCAAAACCAAGCCCAGCCCGATCCTCCTCCGGTGCAGTCGTATAAAGCGGCTCCATCGCCTTTTTCACATCCGGAATACCGCAGCCCTTGTCGCTGACTCTTATGTAGATCACACGCTGCGGCAAAAGCCGCAGGCAGACCGCTACATCCCCCGATTTTCCACGATAGCCATGCACAATGGCATTGGTGACAGCCTCGGAAATGACCGTCCGCAGGTCTGCAAGTTCCTGTGCTGTGGGATCCGCAGGAATGAGGAATGCCGAGAGCGTGGCACGGGCAAGTCCCTCGTTTGCGGAATTTGCAGGGAATGTGCATTTGAATTCGTTGAGGATCTTCATTGTACGACCTCCTTTTCCAGTTCATTTCGGATTTTGGCAAGACGCTCCATACCGGCAAGCCGCAGTATGCGTTTGATATGCGGAGCAGGCCGCAGGAGGATGATCTCTCCGCCGAGGGGACGCAGGATCTTGTAACGTCCCATGATCAGTCCGATGCCGGAGCTGTCCATGAACGTGACATCTTGAAAATCCAGAATGAGCGTCTGCGGGGTGTGTGCGTAGAGTGCCGCATCCAGCTCGGAACGGACTCTGCCGCTGGTGTGGTGGTCGATTTCTCCGTCAAGCAGCACGAAAAGCTGCTCGGACTCGGTGTCGTAATGCAGTTTCATATGAATGACATCCTTTCTATTGTCTTTTCTACCATTGTAGCACGGATGCAGGAAAAAATTTGTCGGAATCCGGAGGCGGATCCGAATTTCTTTCGGCTGTTTCTAACACGATTAAAAGCACTCATCCTGATTGCATGATTGTATTGTCCTGCCGGCGGCATCCCCATTAGAACCAAATTTGATTTGTATGTATTTGTGTTTTTTCTGCTTGACATATCCGTGAAATGTGGTATAATTATATTAAGTGTTCCCATTTGGAGGAACTGCTTTGCAGAGTGCATAATTTCCCCGATTTTCGGCATAATAGTTCTGTACTATATAACAGAAAGGACGGGAAATATAATGCGTGAAAACTGCGGAGAATACAATCCTCCAAAAGAAGGAAAACCGGATGATGCAGAAGAAAAGGACGCAGATGCGTTGGAACAGCAGCTTGATGAAAGCGATCTCATTGAGAAAACGGGCAGCATTCGGACGCAGAATGCCAAGCATCTCATCCATTGCCTGACCATCATCGGACAGGTGGAGGGGCATTATGTGCTTTCCTCACAGAACAAGACAACCAAATATGAGCATATCATTCCTGCACTGGTGGCGATCGAGCAGGACAGGAGCATTGAGGGACTGATCATCATCCTCAACACCGTTGGCGGCGATGTGGAGGCAGGGCTTGCCATTGCAGAGCTGATATCGGGGATGAAAACCCCGACGGTTTCCCTTGTGGTCGGCGGCGGACATTCCATCGGCGTTCCGCTTTCCGTCAGTGCAAGTCAGTCGTATATCGTTCCGTCGGCGTCCATGACCATTCATCCTGTGCGGATGAACGGTATGATGCTGGGCGTTCCGCAGAGTCTGTCCTATATCGACAGGATACAGGATCGGATCATTGATTTTGTGACAAGACAGAGCAGGATCAGTGAGGAACAGTTCCGCAGGCTCATGACCAATACCAAGGAGCTTGCCACCGATGTCGGTTCTGTCGTTTCGGGCGAACAGGCAGTGGAGATGGGACTGATCGACCATCTCGGAAGCCTTTCTGATGCGATCGAAGCATTGTATACGCTGATCGAAAACGGCGAGCCGCGGTATCCGGATACGTCTGCAAATCAGTAAACAGCAGTGCCGTCAGGGCACTGTACATAGATGGGGAAGCACCCGCCTTTTTATGCGGTATTGCTTGAAAATGTTATTTCAACTATCTGAACGGAGGAAAATTATGTCTATTTTTGATGCGATCGTGCAAGGTATTATTCAGGGTCTGACGGAGTTTCTGCCCGTGTCCAGTTCGGGACATTTGCAGCTCTATGCATACATATCCGGAAATCCCGCAAGCGAAACCGGATTTTTGTTTTCGGCATTTCTGCATCTGGGCACACTGCTTGCGATCTGCATTGCATTCCACAGCACAGTTCTCGCACTTGTCAAGGAATTGTGGAGCATGGCAAAGGATCTGTTTACAGGAAAGCTCATTAAGAATGGCTTACATAACCCCGAACGCCGTATGATCGTCATGCTGCTTTTGTCCCTTGTGATACTTGTGCCGTTCTATTTTCTTCGGGATTTCATTGAACACGTTGCACAGACCTATCTGATCGCACTCGGATGCTTTTTCCTGTATACCGCAGTGATCCTGTTTCTTTCCGATAAATGCGTGGACGGAAAGAAAGGCCCCGGCGATCTGACATGGAAAACCGCCCTCGTTGTGGGTATATTTCAGGCAATCGCCCTGTTTCCGGGTATTTCCAGAAGCGGTTCGACCATCTGCAGCGGTTTGTTTGCGGGCATGAACCGTGATACTGCCGTGAAGTATTCCTTCATGCTGGGCATTCCCACCATTCTGGCGGGCTGCCTTGTAGAGATCAAGGACGCTGTTTCTGCCGGTACGATGCCGTGGAATGAACTGCCCATGTATCTGGTAGGCTTTGTCGTTGCGGCAGTTGTGGGCGTACTGGCAATTAAAATGGTGAACCTGTTGGTCAACAACAATAAGTTCAAGTTCTTTTCAGCATATACACTGATTGTAGGTCTGGTTGTCATCGGCTTCGGTATTGCACAACTCGTTCGCTGATGCAGGCATGACACAATAGAAAGGAGAAAAACGTGGCTGGACAGAAAAAAAGCAGCGGCCCGAAGAATACAAAAAAAACAACAAAAACAGCTTCTTCCGGAACACCGGCTTCCAAATCGGCAGGTCCGGGAACTTCACAGAAGGGAAGACGTGCCGAAAAGAGCAATCACAACCAGCAGTGGTCGGTTGTTCTTTTTGCAATTGCGATCCTGATCCTTCTGCTGGCACTCGTTCAGGGTTCTTCGGGGTGGCTGTTGATACATAAGGCACTCAAGGGATTTTTCGGCTTGTCATTGCTGATGATCCCCGTAATGCTGGGATATGTTGCGGTGATGCTGGATCAGGACGAAACTTCCCAGAAAATCCTGCGTCGCATATTTATTGGTCTGGGTGCAGTTGTTATGTTCAGCGGATTTCTGGAGATCATGTTCGGGGATGCAAGACTGCTCCGACAGACCTATAAAAGTGCCGTGCAGCTGCTCTACACGGATGGTATGGAGTGGAGAAGCGGCGGTATTCTCAGTGCGGTGATCGCATTTCCCCTGCTGAATATGCTGGGAGATATTGGTTCGAAGATCGTGATCTGCCTGCTTTTGTTCATCAGCATCATGTGGCTGACCAAAAAGGGGCTTATAGATTTTCTGCGGATCATAACCAAACCGTTCCGTGCATTCTGGAGCTTCCTGCGGGATGATTATGAGGATACGGTTGTAATCAAGGAATATGAAAAGGCGGAGGCGGAGCGTGAGGAGAAGTCCGAGCAATCCGAGCAGGAGGCAATTGATATGGTTGCAAAGCCCTCCAAAAAACGTGGAAAGCAGGACGAATCCCAATTCCTGATTGATGTTCCCGTTGCGGAAGGCGTGGTTGTGGGGGAATCTGAAACCGTGCCGAAGCAGGTCATTGTGACGGAGAATGCCGCACAGCAGGATGAAGCACTTGAGGAGCTGATCCGTCAGGCGACGGAAAAGCCGAAAAAGAAAACAAAGAAGGAACTGCAGGAAGAAGCTGTTACGGAAATTGCCGAAGAAGTGGCACAGCAGGCAAGTGCGGAACAGCCGGCAATGCAGTATCAGATTCCGCCGATCGACTTTTTGAGCAAGGGTGAGAGCTTTGCGGGCGATCCCAATGCGAGTACCGAGCTGCGTGAAAAGGCGGACCGCCTGCGTGAGGTGCTCCAGAGCTTTAACGTCAGCGTCCGTATCACGAATATCGCAAGAGGCCCTGCGGTTACCCGATATGAGGTGCAGCCCGCAGCCGGCGTGAAGGTTTCCAAGATCACAAGCCTTTCGGATGATATTGCCCTGAGTCTTGCGGCACAGGGAGTGCGTATTGAAGCTCCCATTCCCGGTAAGGCGGCAATCGGCATTGAAGTACCGAATTCCAAGAAGGATACCGTATCCCTGCGTGAAATTCTCGAATCTGAACAGTTCAGGGACGCCAAGAGCAAGCTTGCGTTTGCGGTGGGCAAGGATATTGCAGGCAATGTGATCATCGGGGATATTGCAAAGATGCCCCATATGATCGTTGCGGGTACGACCGGTTCTGGTAAGTCCATCTGCACCAATTCCATTATCATGAGCATTCTCTATCACGCAGCCCCTTCGGAGGTAAAGCTGATCCTGATTGATCCGAAAATCGTGGAATTCCGTGTGTACGACGGTATTCCGCATCTGCTCATTCCTGTAGTCACCGATCCGAAAAAGGCGGCGGGTGCACTCAACTGGGCAGTGCAGGAGATGCTGCAGCGATATAAAACTTTTGCAGAAAACAGTGTGCGTGACCTTGCGGATTACAACCGTATGTGTCAGGAACACGAGGATATGACGCCCATGCCGCAGATCGTCATTGCCATTGATGAGCTGGCGGATCTGATGATGGCGGCTTCTAAGGAAGTGGAGGATTCCATCTGCCGTCTGGCACAGATGGCAAGAGCGGCAGGTATGCACCTGATCATTTCGACGCAGCGTCCGACCACGGACGTCATCACAGGTCTGATCAAGGCAAATATCCCCAGCCGTGTGGCTCTGAAGGTAAAGGCGGCACTCGACTCCAGAATCATTCTCGATGAGGGCGGTGCGGAAAAGCTGCTCGGCAATGGCGATATGCTCTTTATGCCGAACGGTCAGCCCAAGCCCGTGCGTGTGCAGGGATGCTATGTTTCCACACAGGAGATCGAGAGGACAGTCGGCTTTATCAAGCAGCAGTGCTCAAGCTCGTACGATGAAACCATTATGCAGGCTGTGGAACAGGCTGCCGCAGCCGGTACGGAAGAATCCGCCGGTGCGGAAGAGGAAAGTCAGCTTGACGGTGATGCTGAACTGATCGAAAAGGCAATTGAAGTAGTAGTTTATGCCGGACAGGCATCCACCAGCAATCTGCAAAGACGTCTGAAGCTCGGTTATGCAAGAGCTGCCAGAATTATGGATGAGCTTGAAGAAATGGGCATTATCGGCCCGTATGAGGGGGCAAAACCCCGCAGAGTGCTGCTGAGTAAAATGCAGTACGAGGAACGGAAACTTCGGAAAATGAACGATAATCACTGACAGGAGCGTGTGTGATGGCAAAAAGAAAATCCCGAATGCCCAGAAAAGACAAGAGCAGCAACATGACGATTTATGTGATCGTCGTTGTGATTCTGTTCGCACTGGCGTGTCTGAACGGCAGGTATGTTGCCCCGAAGCAGGGGAACTTTGCGGATACCGAAGCGGATTTTCAGGTGCACGTCATTGACGTCGGACAGGCGGACAGCATTCTTGTGATCGCCGATGGTGAAGCAATGCTGATTGATGCGGCAGAATCGGGAAATTCCGAAACCATTCAGAGCTATCTTGAAGGATGCGGTGTGCAGGAGCTGAAATATGCCGTGGCAACCCATATGCACTCCGATCATATCGGCGGATTTCCCGGAGTACTGGGCAAATTTAAGACGGAAACGGTGCTTGAACCCGTATATTCGGATGCTCTTGTACCGACTACCCGTATGTATGAACGCTATCTGGACGCCGTCGAGGCGAATGGTGCGAAGCTGAAAGCTGCGGAAGCAGGGGAAACCTTTGCACTGGGAAATGCAAAGATCACGGTTCTTGGCCCCGTTTCGGATAAAGCGGAGGATCTGAACAATACTTCCCTCGTCCTGCGTGTGGATTATGACAAGACCTCCTGTCTGTTTACGGGAGATATGGAAAAGCCCGAAGAAAGGGAGATCATCCGCAGCGGTGCAAGGCTGAATGTAGATTTTCTGAAGGTGGGGCATCACGGTGCGGAAACCTCCTCGGGCGAGGAATTCCTGTCGTCGGCAACACCGCAGTATGCGGTGATTTCCTGCGGTAAGGATAATGATTACGGTCATCCCTCCGAAAGTACGATGGAACGCCTGCGGAAATTTGCAAAGGAAATTCACATTACCGCCGAGGAAGGCAGCATCGTATTCAGCTATGATAAGGAAAGCGGAACGAGCAAGATCGTGTCGGAAAAAGAAACCGCAGCGGATAAAGGAGAGTAAAATGGATATTATTGATCGCTTTGAGGGTGAATTTGCCGTAGTGGAAACGGATGACGGCACACTGAAGATTCCCCGTGCAGAGCTTCCGCAGACTGCAGCGGAGGGTGATGTTCTGCAAAATACAGAGAACGGCTGGGAAGTGGATGACGACAGCACACAGGCTCGTCGTGAAAAGCTTGCGGCACGCAGACGCAGAATGCTTGGCGGAGGAAATCAATGAAAACGATCGTCATTGGCGGCGGTGCCGCCGGATGCTTTGCGGCGATCCATGCGGCATACTGCGGTGAGCAGGTGCTGCTGATCGAAAAAAATAAAACCATCGGCAAAAAGCTTCGCATCACGGGAAAGGGCAGATGCAACCTGACCAATGACTGCGACCTGGATACGCTGATGAAGAATATTCCCTGCGGCGGCAGATTTCTGTACAGTGCCTTTGCGGCGTGTTCACCGCAGGATGTCATGGCGTATTTTGAGAATCTCGGTGTCCGGCTGAAGGTGGAGCGTGGAAACCGTGTGTTTCCCGTCAGCGATCAGGCGGCAGAAGTCGTGCAGGCTTTGTATGACGAGCTAAAACACACGGGGGTGGAACTCATTACCGGCACTGTCACGGAGCTTTTGATCACGGACGGCGTATGCAGCGGTGTACGCTGCGGCGACAGAACATACAAGGGCGACCGTGTGATTCTGGCGGCGGGCGGTGCGACCTATCCCGGCACCGGCTCGGAGGGTGACAGCTATCGCCTTGCACAGCAGGCGGGGCATACCATCAGTCCCCTGCGTCCGTCACTCGTTCCGCTGGAAACACTGGAGCGTGATTGTGCGGAAATGATGGGGATCTCCCTCAAAAACGTTACCCTGCGGCTGAAGCATGACGGGAAAACGGTCTACGAAGAACTGGGAGAGATGCTTTTCACGCATTTCGGCGTGTCCGGACCTCTGGTGCTCAGTGCGTCCGCACACATGGATAAAGAGGGGACATACACCCTGCATATTGATATGAAGCCCGCACTGGATGCGGAGCAGCTGGATAAGCGGCTGCAGCGTGAAATTGCGGCACAGCCAAACAAGCAGCTGCCGAGCCTGATGCGTAAGCTTGTACCGGCAGGTATGGTTTCGCCGCTGCTGGGAAGATGTGCGTTCCCGCCTTATCTGCGGGGGAATTCCCTGACCAGAGAACAGCGGAAACGCATCTGCGAGGTGCTCAAGGACTTTTCCTTCACTGTGAGGGGAACACGTCCCATTGCAGAAGGTATCGTAACAAGGGGCGGCGTTGTGTGCAGGGAGGTTTCCCCGAAAACCATGGAATCCAAGCTTGTGAGCGGTCTGTATTTTGCCGGCGAAGTGCTGGATGTGGACGCCTACACAGGGGGATTTAATCTCCAGATTGCATTCTCTACGGCGTTCCTTGCGGCAAATGCCCTGGCAGATTAGATTTCTGTTGCGACAGGCAGAGCAAGGCGGTATGCAAAAATATTCCGCCGAAGGCGGATTAAGTTACAGTTATCCTGTAAAATTACATAAAAAGGAGCAAATTATGAAAACCATCAACATTGCCATTGACGGCCCCGGCGGTGCCGGAAAGAGCAGTATTTCCCGAACCGTCGCCAACGAACTTGGCTTCATTCATGTGGATACGGGGGCTATGTACCGTGCCATCGGACTGTATGCCATCCGCAACGGCTGTCTGGAGCCCGAAAAGCTGACAGAGGAACTGGAAAACGTTCATGTGGAACTCAAATTCATTGGCGGTGTGCAGCGTGTATTGCTGGGCGGCGAGGATGTGTCCGATTATATCCGCAGTCCCGAGGTTACCATGGCAGCGTCGGCGGTTTCCGCAATCGGTGCGGTTCGTGCACATCTGCTGGATCTGCAGAAGAAGATCGCTGCCGAAAACAACGTGATCATGGACGGCAGGGACATCGGTGCCGTGATTCTTCCCCATGCGGATCTGAAAATTTTCCTGACTGCATCTGCCGAGGAACGTGCCAGCCGCCGTTATCTGGAACTGCGTGAAAAGCCCGATTGTCCGCCCTATGAGAAGATTCTTGAGGATATCCGGCAGCGTGATTATAATGATTCCCACCGTGCCATTGCCCCGCTGCAGCAGGCGGAGGACGCCGTGCTTGTGGATACCACAAACATGGGCTTCAATGAGGTTGTGGAGCACGTTACGGCTATGATTCGCGAAATTCTCGATTGATGAGGTGCGGCTATGTATTCAGTAGTAGTATTTCTGGTGAGGATTGCCTTTGCTGTCTGGTATAATATCAAGGTGGAGGGCAGGGAGAATATCCCGAAGAAAGGATCGTTCATTTTCGCCTCCAATCATCGCAGTTATGCCGACCCCGTGCTGGTGGTCATCTGCGGCAGAGGAAAATTCAGCTTTATGGCAAAATCCGAGCTGTTTGAGAATAAACTGTTCGGCTGGCTGATTCGTATGCTCGGTGCCTTCCCCGTGGAGCGTGGCAAGGGGGATACCGCTGCCATCGACCGTGCGATCACACGGGTGAAGGAGGGAACTCACCTGCTGATTTTCCCCGAAGGCACACGCAGTAAGAACGGCAAGGTTGGCAAGGGAAAAACAGGTGTTGCCCTTATCGCCGCCAAAGCAGAGGCGGATGTGATTCCTGTGGGCATTAATTTTGAGGGGAAGCTGCATTTCCGCAGTAAGATCGTGGTTCGCTACGGCAAGCCTATTCCGGCATCCCGTCTTGCACTGGCGGAAGAACTGACCGACCGTGATATGCTGCGTTTCCTCAAACGCAATGTTGTGCCGCCGATCATGGACGGCATCAGAGCTCTGGTGGACGAACCGGAGGAAACTTCCGCAGCGGAGGAAACTGAAACCGAAAAGGAGTTGACTTGATTTGCAGATTACCGTCGCAAAATCCGCAGGCTTCTGCTTCGGCGTGAACCGTGCCGTGCAGATGGTCTATGAGGCACTGGAACGCTCCGAACCTGTGGCAACACTCGGCCCGATCATCCACAACAAGGATGTGGTCAATGATATGGTGAAGCGTGGTGCACGCATTATCGAGGACATCAGCGAGCTGCGGCCGGATGAGCACGTGGTCATCCGTTCCCATGGCGTGGGCAGACAGGTTTATGAGGAAATTGCAAAGCTTGGCAATCCCGTGATTGACGCAACCTGTCCGTTTGTGGCAAGGATCCATAAGATTGTTGCGGAGAAAACTGCCGAAGGGTATTTCATCCTCATTGCAGGCGATGAGAGCCATCCGGAAGTACAGGGGATCGTTGGTCATTGTGAACAAAATTGTTTTGTATTCAAGGATGAATTTGTGCTAAAGGACTATTTTTCAAAAATCGAAAAAAATTTTCAGAAAAAGCTTGCAATCGTTTCCCAAACGACGTATAATAGTATAATATGGGGAGAGTGTTTAAAGGTTCTTCCTAAAAATGATCCGAATATCGTAGTCTATGACACAATCTGCAGTGCAACGGAACAGCGGCAGACCGACGCAGCGACCCTTGCGGCACAGTCCGACTGTATGGTCGTGATTGGCGGAAGGCACAGTTCCAACACTGTCAAACTTTATGATGTCAGTTCAGGTTATTGTAAAACCTACCATATCGAGAATGCGGACGAGCTTGACACTTTAGACCTGTTCCATGCCGATCATATCGGCGTAACAGCTGGTGCATCCACACCGGCGTATATAATTAAGGAGGTAGTATCTACTATGGAAGAAAAGATCAACAACGCAATTACCGAGGAGGA
>JAZOBK010000272.1:0-15015 GCA_045595985.1 Oscillospiraceae bacterium | reverse complement strand
GGCGACATTGCCGCAGGACAGCGTCAGGCTGCCGAACATTTCCGCATTCTCTGACGCTTTGAGCTGTTCGAGCAGCATTTTCACGCCGGAGAGCTGTTCCGCACCCTGTGCGTCATCGGGCAGGTAGAATGTTACCTTCGTATCGCAGTTGGCAAGTCCCATCAGATCCTCGTCGATGTAGTCCCACTTGCCCTCCTTGTCATCCAGAAACTCCTGAAAGGACTCAGCATCCTGAATGGCAAAGCCCTTCACACCCTGATCCGTCAGCAGTGCACAAAGCACGTCAACAGCAGGGGTTTCGGTGGTAATTGTTACTTCAAACCAGTTCATTGAATTCTCCTTTATTGTGAATCACGCTTTTTGCGTTCATTCTTCCGTTTTGCCTTCATTTCACGTTCATAAGCTTTCCGCATTTCCTGCCACCGCACATAGGCTTGAATCAGCTGTGATGCGGTCACATCCGTTGTCCGTTTTGCTCGTTCCGGATGCAGGGCGGGATCGTACAGGAATGCATCCATGTGTGCATAGAACTGCTGCACATCGTTTGCATTGTCCGTGAATTTTGCGGATGCTTCCGCAAGCTCCATCACAGTCGCACTGTCGGGCAGCCGCAGAATCTGCCGCATATGGCAGAAAATTGCAGTCGATGCCTGCTGCGGCGTCATTCGGCTTGTTTTACGCCGGAAATGCTTTTCCCGCAGGATCGGCATCAGGAAATACAGTGTCGTCGCTATCATGACCAGTACCAGAAGTACAAAGCCCCAGATCATGACATAGAAATTCTCGGCAGTTTCTTCTTCTGCCTCCATATTGATCGCCACGGTCGGTTCAAAACTCAGCCAGCCGTAGCCCGAAATATACACCTCGGGGAATCCGTGTGCGTCCCTTACTTTAATAAGGTAATTGGTTTCTAAACCTTCAACTTCAAATTGGTACCGTTCATTCAAATTATAGCCCTGCACATATCTTGCGGGAAGTCCCGCACTGCGGCAAAGCAGCACCATCGCCGTTGCAAATTCGTAGCAGACGCCGCGTTTGCTTTCCGTCAGAAACTCGTCAATATTGTCACCATCTGCCTTTTGATAGGAAAGGTCGTACACAAAGCCCATATCGGTGAAATACTGTTCAATGGCTCTCGCCTTTTCAATATCGGAATCAAGCCCCGCAGTGATTTCCGCAGCCAGTGCGTCCACCGCTGCGGACTGGTAGTCCTTTGTTTCGCAGTATTCCAGATACTCCATTGCATCCTGCTGTTCCTGATGACAGAATTCCAGAAGCTCCGCCGCCTCTGTGTCAGTTTCCGCAAGCACCTGTGCAGCATCATACAGCAGATCCTGATAGGTTTCCTGCTTCATGCCGCAAAGCACCTCGCTGACGTTCGGGTGCAGTGCGTAAGTATCGGAATAGTACGTCATGGTCATCTTTTCATGGTACCCATAGGTCTGCGTCTTTGGCGTCAATGCATTCTGCCTGGAAACCATTGTGACAGACTGCCGCCATGTTTCCAGCTCCTCCAGACGCGTGGGGGTAGGAATCATATTTGTACCACGGATATTGGTGAAGATCGTAAACTGCTGCGTCTGCTGAATCGGGAGCACATTCTCAGCAAATTCCGTCAGTCCATAGGTCTGTGCAAATTCTGCATCCGCTGCAGCGGCATCCAGAATCGCCTGCAGGAGATCCTGCGGCTTATAGAATGAAACATCCTCGTAATCCTGAGAAGGATAGTCGCAGTAATTGTTTTTATTCCAGGAATCGTCCTCCTCATAGAACGTATAGGTCTGCGTCCGCAGCCTGAGCGGCTCGGGGGAATTTGCGTAGTAAAGGGTTCGGGTATTTGAGGACATCATTGCACTGTTGTCGGTGCTGTCGGTAAACATACTGATCATTTCCATCAGGACATCCGACAAGCTGCTGTAGGACATGGCGTTCTCAATGAATTCTCTGTCCGCCTTCACATTCGGCTTCGGCACAACTGCCGCCAGAATGCTGAATGCCAGTACATATGCAGTCACGGACATACTGCCGTGAAAGCTGTGCAGACGGCGAACCTCCGGTGTTTCCCGAAGCTGACGGCAATAGATCATCAGCAGGAAATAGGAGCTGAGCAGCAGAATTACCAACAATGCAGACATCTGGATGCCTTCCTTTGCATACAAGCTCAAAGGAATGAGCATGATCAGAAACTGCATCACCATGCGGTAACGCACCTTTGAAAAATAATACACGGCACTGCTCAAAAAGCCGAGCATCAGCAAATAAATGGCAACCGTATACCAGATGGAAAACTCCACAACGTCCTGCGGCGTCATGAACCATACCAGAAAGCCGATGGGGTACTTGAGTCTGCCAATATCGGTCAGCACGCTGACACCGCTGAGTCCCAGAAAGAGAAATACCAGATAACATAACGGCCCGAGGAATTTGTGCCTTGCGACGAAATCGTAGAATTTCATCAGCAGCAGACTCAAAAACACGGCAAGCAGCGTATACAGCCAGTTCATATCGCTCTGGTAATATTCCATGATGGAGGTCATGATCAGAATGATATAGAGCTGCACGGGGTCGCCGCAGATCTTCTTAATCAGCTGCACCGCAGGGTGCTGTGCAGCCCTCTGTAATTTATCCCACATCTGCGTCACCTCACTTCTGCTGTGCTGTCATGGTGAAATCCTCCGACAGCTTCCAGAGCATATCCGCATTGGGAATTTCATCCACCTGCAGCACTTCGGGAACGACGCAGCACAGATACCCCTGATCGTGGAATTCCGCCATTGTCATTGCAAGGGAAAAATCGGGACAGGCACTGTAGACGAGGAATGCCGCAGCCTTTTCCTGCAGGGCAGATCTGTCAAGACGGCAGCCGTCATGTATGAAATCCGCTGTCGCAAGCTCTACTGCCACTGTACGGACAGCGTCCTCGTTCTCCAGAACAAAGCATCTCCATGCACCCTCGGATGCAAAACGCAGCGAGCAGGAAATTCCCTGCCGCACAAGCAGCATGAGGAAGCCCAGTGCACCTTCCATCATCGTTTCACGCATTTTCAGCTGCTGTGCCGTCTGGTCGTCACTGTGCAGATCCAGAATTACGGACGGACGAACCGTTGCGGCTGCTTCGTCCATACGCACCATGAGCTTATTACGCTTTGCGGAAAGCTTCCAGTTGATGCGTCTTAAATTATCACCGGGCACATAGTCACGGTGGACATAGCCGGGCATGGACACGGAGGAAAATGCTGCCGATGATTCCTCCTCATCGTCATCATGTGTCATTACCACGTCACTGACTGCATGGAGCATGACCGCCGCACCGGTGAGCGAAGGAATTTCGGGAATGACGCCGATCTTCACAGATTCCGGCAGCTCCTTTACGGAAAAATTCACAAGCCCCAGATAATCGGAGATCGTAACATGATCCAGCGAAAACGTCCCGCAGCCGGCATATCCGGCTGTCAGGCTGTAGTGGATTTCCTGCGTCTGTCCTGCCATAAGGGAACACTGCACGGTACGGGCATCCACGGGAACGAAATTGGCATTCTGCCGCATATCGCAGCGAAGAAACGGTACGGGAAGCCTGCCGCCCGCTGTCAGTCGGAGCGTCGGGGAAAATCCCCTGCCCTTCGCTACATAAGCGGGAGCTTCCAGCTGTATTTTGATATGTCTGCGTGCCAGAAAGGCAAGCAGGATGGAAAGCAGCGGGGCAATGATCAGAAAGCTCCAGATCACCACACCGATGTCGCCGTCAAGATAGAACGTAAAGACATACGCCATGACGGCCATCATAGTCAGTGCCGCAGCCAGCTTGCAGTAGGCAAAAACTGTCTGCAGCTTTTTCTTTCGTACATTCATACGATCACCGTACAGAAGCATCCGACGGAACGGGAATGGTATCAAGCAGCTGTTTCACCAGTGCTTCGGGCGTACCAAGGCTGTTGCGACCCTTGGGGGAAAGCAGAATACGATGTGCAAGCACCGGCACTGCCAGTGCCTTGACATCATCGGGCGTTGCAAAGGTTCTGCCATGCACAAATGCGGATGCACGCACCGCCTTGAAGCACGCAATGCTGCCTCTGGGGCTGACGCCGAGCGTGGTCATATCGCTCTCTCGTGTCGCACGGACAATGGCAAGTATGTAATTCTTGACAGCGTCGGATACCTGCACCTGTGCCGCCTGTGCGATCAGTTCGGAAACACGCTCCGTTGTAACGACCGCTTCTGCGATGTTGGCAATGGGGTTCTTCTCGCCGTTGCGATCCAGAATATCCAGTTCCTCCTGCAAAGTCGGATAACCCATGGAGATCTTCATAAAGAATCTGTCCATCTGTGCTTCCGGCAGATGGTAGGTACCATAGGTTTCCACGGGATTCTGCGTTGCAATGACCATGAAGGGCGTTGGCAGAACGTGAGTCTTTCCATCAAGGCTGATCTGGTGTTCCTCCATGATCTCCAGAAGTGCGGACTGCACCTTGGGGGAAGCACGGTTGATCTCATCCGCCAGCAGGAAATTACAGATCGCTGCACCGGGACGGTATTCCAGCGAACCATCCGCCTGATTTACCACGGAATATCCCGTAATATCCGACGGCATGATGTCGGGAGTGAGCTGAATACGATGGAACTCACCGCCGATGGATTTGGAAAGTGCCGCCGCAAGCTGCGTTTTGCCGACGCCCGGCACATCCTCAAGCAGCACATGACCGCCGCACAGCATGGCGATGATCGTCTGTAATATGGTTTCTTCCTTGCCGACAATTACTTTACCCGTACTGTCGAGTATCATTCTGGATTCTTTCTGCATAGCATTACCCCTCCACTTTTTGTTTCAAAATCACTGTCATTCTTTCACTTTTTCATAATACGCATTCACTGCCGCAGTAACCGGCAGACGTGCGGTATTCTGTAAAATTCCGGTCAGCTCCTCGCCGAGAGCCGCATTATCGGAAAATCCCGATACGCCGCATTTCCCTGCACGCACATCAACCACCAGCAGACCGTCCGCCTGCAATTCCCCACGGCGGTCATCCGCATATCGCTGCAGAGCGTCCTCCGCTTCATCCATTTCCACATCCTGAATGAGCAGAACGCTGTACCGTTTCTTGGTTTCATCCGCTGCTGCCTGTGCCGTCGCAAGGAAGCCGTCGAATTGCTCACGGCTGAGGATTCCTGCACTGTCGTAGATCAGCTCGGGCATACACTTTCCCAGCTCCAGCAGCCGTTCCATGGCGGGGCGATACTTCCCCTCCACCAGCATCGGCGTTGCCTGTGCAATGGCGATGGCAATATCCTGCTCCGACAGGTACAGACTGCAGGCTCCGGAGGTGAACACATGATCCTCCCCCGTGTCATTGTTGATTAGCACCAGAAATCCGGTGCTGCCCTTTCCGTAAAGGGTTTCGTAGTATTCCGCTGCAAATTTAGCAGGCTTCCTGCCGTCGAGATCCTTTGTCAGCACAACTGCCGCATGAAGCTGATACTGAGCCGACAGGGAATCCGCAATCTGACTGACCGTCCCCATCTCCTCCGCCGAAAGAAGTCCCGCTTCATCGAAAATATGCGGAATTTCCATATTCGGATCCGATGCAGAATTTACAGTCGGCTTTGCCGCCGTGGATGCCGCTTCCGTTGTTTCTATCTGCGATGCGGAGGTTTCGGTTTCGGTCATGCTCTCCGTTGACGATATATTTTTCTCCTTGCCGCCGCACGCATTCATGCACACACAGAACGTACACAGCAGTATCAGAGCCACAGATTTTTTTACCATTGTGCCTCCTGTCTCCAAATCTGAAAATCGGGATACTGCCTCCCTTACGGGCTGCAGTACCCCGTCATAGATACGATTATGCGATACGTCGGATATTGACGCAAACCAGCGTAACCAGCGTCATCGCCGCCTGCAATCCCATGAGCCAGACGGGCGTCAGACCAACATGGAGTACCTCCTCCATCAGCACGATGCCAATTCCGAGCAGCAGCGAGACCGCCTGCACCGCTACACCGTAGGTGGCAACACGGCGAATGGTCTTTGATGCAATGATCAGCTGTGCCATGCTGCTGAATGTGCCGGTGCACGCCATGGATGCACTCATATTTTCTACAGGAGCGGTTTCCTCCTTATATTCATCCCGCATTTTCGCAGGAATGATCTTGATCATTTCCATCGGGATCTCAAACAATGCCGCAATGCGGTGCAAAGTGATCATAGCATCCACGCTGTGCAGGATCAGGCAAAGGTTGGAACGAATCGCCTGCTGTGCCCAGTGCTTCACCTGCTTGTCCGCCTTCAGCTCCACAATGAACATCGCCGAAAGATTACCGGAAACGGACAGATACACCGCTTCCTTGCCGGTGCCGAGCAGCTCGGCTTCCTTGCTTCTGGAGGGCATTCCCTCAATATTGTGCCGCTGCATCAGTTCACGATTGCCCAGCAGCACACGCTGGTTGTTGATCCAGCCGCACAGTCCCATGGAATCCTCATACACATAATTCTCCACAGGATAGAGATTGTGTTCTTTTCCGGCAAGCACGTCCTTGAAAATGCCGCTGAACACGCTTCCCGCATAGCGGGACAGGCTTGCTGCCGCAAGCAGGGTTTCCTCGGGCTTGATATTGGAATACATCTTCAATCCCGCAAGCTTGACAGAGCCGTCGGGGAACATGGAGGACGCATCCACCATCATGGAATTGACATCATAGAAATCATGTACGCTCTGATAGCCGAGCATCAGTGCACCGTTCTTCGCCATACGCTTTGTCGCTCTGTACATGGGAAGATTGGTGACAAAGGTGATCGCCGCACAGCCGCAGGCTGACGCAAACATGGAAAATACCATCAATCCGTAAGCGGCAGTTTCTTCACGCAGAACCGTCAGGAAAATGGATGCCGCCAATGACAGCACAAAGCAGATCGGAGCCGCAGTACGGCAGAAATGATCCGCAAGGTCTGCGGAATAGGTATATTTACGGAAATCTGCCAGAGAATCCGTATGACGCATCGTCGCAAGAATCGGGAAATCTCCCAGCACTCCGCGTGCAAGACTTTCCGCACGCTGTTCATTCTCCACAACTTCCAGACCATAGCAGTCGAATCTTCTTGTTGCAAGCCGCAGGTTGGTTTCCTCACGGCTGATGATCAGGAGCTTTCCGATGGAATGCAGCAGCAGCACAAGGATCGAACAGGGCATATACAGCTGCACGCCGTTCTCAATGGCTTCGGGCTGGAACAATGCCGCCACGGACGCCGCAAGGCATCCCGTCAGGGATAATGCTGCCAGGCTGTCAGTATCCGCATGGAGCGTCAGCAGACGGGTGAATCCGTTTTTCAGTACGGGGAAGCAAACCACGGCTGCCGAGAAACCAAGCATCATCTGGATCGCCGCCTGCATACCTGCAGACAGATTCATGATCCATTCCACGGAGAGGATCTCCCCGAATGACAGGTAGCCGCTGATGAGCAGCACAAGCGTCAGTGCCATCACACGGAAGCTGATGGAATTACGCAGCTCCGCAATATCGCTGCGGATATCAAAGGCACTTTCCAGTTCCATTTTATCCGACATCACCTGCTGGCGGCGTCTTGTTTCTGCCTCCGCCTCCTCGGGTGTATAGCTGATGTCCACATCCAGTGAATCCGCATCCTGCAGACTTCCGCCGCTTAAATCAATACTCGTTTTTTCCGCTCTCGGTGCGGGCTCCACATCCATCGGTTCCACAGGCTCCGCAACGATCTTCTGCGTAACGGAAAGCACGTCCCTTGCATCGAGATGGAGTGTTTCCGTACCGACTGCGGTAATATCCGAGGGAGAAACCTTCCTGCGGTTGCGTGCTCTCTTTGCACCGTGGATCTGTGTATAGAGATACTCACCCTCCGGTCTTTCCTTTTCATATGTATAGGAATCCGCATCGTCACCGCTGCGATTCTTATGCTTCTTACGCTTTGCCATTTCCTTTGCACGGGTGGAATCACTCATGCGGCGGATCTTGGGCATATCATTTACAGGTATCTCTGCCTGCCGCTGTTCCGCAGTTTCGCTGTTTTTCCCGCTGGGAAGGTTGACACGCATCGGCATGGAATCCAGTTCCATTGCCGTTGACTGAATGAAGGAAACCTTCGTGCGGTTAAGCTCCATGGGGGGACGGCGGCTCGCATAATGCGGCTGCGTTCCGGAATTTCTCTGTTCTGCAGCCCTTGTAAAAGCATCCTTATACTGCTGTTTTTCGGTAATATCTGAAATATCCGGTTTCGGTGCTGTCGGTTTTTCCGGCGGCACTTCTGTTTTTTTCGGTTCTGCCGTTTTTTTCTTTGTTTCGGCAGCTTCCGGAGCATATTCTTTCAGAATATCCTCAAGCGTCATGTTCTGTTTTCCCATTTCTATACAGACTCCTATCCTCTTTGCCGAACCACTTCATACATAAAGATTCCTGCGGCAACCGACGCATTCAGGGAAGTGATTTTTCCCAGCATCGGAAGCTTGACAAGGAAATCACATTTCTCTCGGATCAGGCGGCTCATTCCGAAGCCCTCCGAACCGATCACCAGTGCCACTGCACCGTCAAATTTTGTTTCCGTATACAAACTGCCGTTCATATCCGTACCATAGATCCACACGCCCGCCTTCTTGAGTTTTTCAATGGCAGCGGCAAGGTTGGAAACTCTTGCCACGGGCAGCCAGCTTGCTGCACCTGCGGAGGTTTTATGTACGGTCGGCGTCAGCATGGCACTGCGTCGTTTGGGGATGATGATGCCATCCGCCCCCGCAGTTTCCGCTGTTCTGATAATTGCACCGAGATTGTGCGGATCTTCGATCTCATCACAAATGATGATGAACGGGGCAGTTCCCTTCTTCTGCGAAACCTCCAGCAGATCCTCCACCGTCACATAAGCCGCACACGCACCGAAGGCAATAACGCCCTGATGCACGCCGTCGCCGCACATCTGGGAAAGCTTCTGATCGCTGACGGTTTTCACCACAGCACCCTTCTCCTGTGCAAGCGTACGAATTTCATGGAGGCTGCCGCCTCCGCTGACATATACTGTATCAATTGTCTGTCCGCTGAGCAATGCTTCACGAACAGGATTACGTCCGATGATCATGTTATCCTTTTCAGAAAAGGCTGTTTCCTTTTTAGGCATCGTATCACCTTTCTCTTTACAATAAAATTTCCTCTGCGTTGACATTTCCGTAAATATTATAACATGGTTACAGAAAAATTACAAGCCCTTTTGCACACTATTCAAAAATTTTTTCATTTCCATGGCACGCATTGGGAACAAACACTGCCATATCTGCCTTTCAACACAGCACCGCACAAAACCATAGCCGGTTTGTGCGGTGTGTTTTTCTCATATCAGCCACAGAATAAGCACGCAGACGCCTGCGGAAGTAGCAGCTCCCGTCAGAAACAGCAGCAGATTCCGAAGCTTTCCGCCCGAACGTGCGATGGGTACGGCATCGAAATACCCATCCGTTTCCAGCTGTGC
Source organism: Oscillospiraceae bacterium (assembly GCA_045595985.1). Taxonomy (GTDB): domain Bacteria; phylum Bacillota; class Clostridia; order Oscillospirales; family Ruminococcaceae; genus UBA3855. Next base: position 5,537 of record JAZOBK010000272.1, on the reverse strand, counting down.
CGCATAAAGCGGTACATCTGTTACTTCCGGCCGCAGATACAGCACGGCTCGTTCAAAATACACGCTGTCCGGCCGGTTGATTTCGATCACCTTTTTGTTCACGCCCTTGATCATCCGAGAACCCCTTTCGTTCAAAGGCGTGTTGACACTAAAATACTACGCAGATTTTCGAGCACAAATTTTATGCAGGCAAAGCGAAAAGATACGTTGTTAGGTTTTGTGTCAACACGACCTAAGTACTTCCTTGTTAAGATTCCCATGTTTGAACGCAATATACAAGCAGTATTCAAGTTTTTCCACTAAGTTTTCAACAGGCGTGTGGAAAACAATGTGGATTCCGTGTTTTTAAAAAACGGCATATGTTGAAAATTCTGTTGAAATGGTGGAAAACAAACGTGTCCAAGCCAATTTTCGACCGTGTTGAAACATTACTGACAAGCATTTACAAAATGTAGTTTCCAGTTTTTTCCTTTCGCGAAAGAAAGTGCAATTTCCCGCTATTTTGTGAGGTTTTTCTCCACAAGTCCAACCTTGCTTGAAGTTGTGCAGGCAACGGTGGACATTGCAAAAAGCATATCCGTAGCACCGACCTGCTGTGCAAACGAGATGGCGTTGCGGTCAAAGTACCGGAAATCGCATAAATAGATCTTGGAGAACGACTGTGTGAGGAACGGCACCAATGCATTTCCGTAGCTGTCCTTAAAAATCACCAGAACTCTGCCGTTATCCACATTGGTATCCACCTGCAAGATGCAGTTGTCCGTTCCAACAAACACTGTATAGCTTGCACCGATGCTGTTGTTTTCAAAGAACAATTTGCCTTTTCTCGCATTTCCGAAAGACGTGTTGTAATAGGTACAGGAAATTGCATCCAGATTTGCGGGTTTATAATAAGTAAAGGTATCGGGGGCGTTGGCAAGCTCCCTTACTTTATTCACGGCATAGAATGCCCCGACATAGCCTTCACGGACAACGGGAGTATAGGTATCCAGTCCTGCATAGGGCACACCCGCTGTCATTGCAAACTGTTCACCGGCATAGTACGCCGCAAGAGGCTGCCAGTGATAATCGGTACGGGAGTAGAGGTATTCAGAGGTATGCTCCGAAATAGCGGAATACACCGGAACACCGATCACCCCATCCAGACTTGCCGCAATATTGTTGTAGTTATTGAGCTGACTGCCATACTTTGACGCATGGGAATCGGGCATATAGAATGCAGCCGACGTGGGCACGACCATGCAGTAGACATTGACATTCTCTCCCAATGCCGCCTTATAGCGGTTGAGCGCCTGTGCGTAGCGTGTTCCTGTTTTGAAGCTTCCGGAAAAAATTTCCAGTGCTCTCGCCTGATTTGTTCCGCTGTCAACAACCATGATGCCATTCACGATTTTGACTGTTCCCGTAACGGGATCCACTTTCGTTTCCGTATCCGTCTGCGGTACATCGGGAACTGTCAGAGCCGTATGCGTCACCGGCGGATTCGTCTGAACCGGCACGGTCTGTGTATTGGTCTGCACGATCTGGCTGGTTTGCACGGGTGTGGTTCTGACAGGCTTTGTTACGGTAGTTCGGGTGGTGGAAACCGGATTTGTGACCACGGGCTTTGTGCCGATGGGGGTGAATACAGAAATGCTGCTTACTTCGGTAACAGTGGTTCCATCCGTAGTATCCGTTGTCAGTTCTGTTGTATTTTTTGTTGTGGATACTTTGGTTTCTTTCGTTTTCGTTGTAGTTTCCGCCGTTTCTTCTACGGCAACGGTTTCCGTGGTAACTGTGGTTTCATCCTTTTCCAGGGTTTCCATTTGACGACCGCAGCCTGCTGTCATTGCCAGAATGGCAAGCAAGCAGGAAACAACTATGCCTCTTTTCATTCAATTCTCCTTTTCCTGTTATAGCTGTATTAAGCGTGCAAAAAGCCGGTATTGCTACCGGCTTTTATCTTGTTAAAATTCATTCAGACTACGGTAATTACGGAGCGTCATAAACGGATTCCGCAAGTCTTACAAGCTCATTATTTTTCACACCGGGACCGGGAAGCAGCCGTTCATAAGGAACATTGGACATCTCCAGTGCAATCGTTCCGTTTGCGGAGCATTCGCCAACAAACAAGGACGAGTTGTTCGGGGCACTGATTGCAGCCTTTACGATGTAGTGATCCACATAAACCGCCCAGTTGAATGTCTCTGAATCAGAAACCACTCTCTGAACAGCCTCTACGATCGCTTCACAAGCCTCAGCTTCCTTGGAACCTGCCGATGCAACTACAAAAGCACTGTCCTTAACTGTAGAGCAGGTCACCGTACCGTTACGGTTATAAGCAACCATCACCATGCCGTCGAACAAGCTCTCATCGCCTGCCGGTCTCATTCTGTCAATACTGATGTATCTCTGCATTTCAGACTGTACTGCGTTGTATACCATTCTTGCATCAGTGTTTGCATCCTTGAGCTTTGCCTTTCTATAATATGTCATCATAGTAGGTGCCAACACAGCTGCCAGAACACCAATGATTGCAAGTACAACCAGCAATTCCATCAGGGTAAAACCCTTCAATCGTTTCGTCTTCATATTATCACACCTCTTTATCTTGTATGTGTCACCATTCACGTTTTATCTTTTCCCAATCCCACGTTTTCTGACAATGGTACATATTAAAATTATAACATTTTCTTGATAAAATGTCAATAATTTTCCGACAATTCCGTGGATGCAGAATCAACAAAATCAAGAGCGTAAATTTTGGCAACATTCACAAGACATTACCATTTTCCTGTACGGGCATATTCCAGAAAGTCCGCAAAATTGGTAGTAGTCTTCTTTGTATTGTTGCCGCAGGGATGCGTTCCAACGAACGGATCATCCTTAACCTTCTGATAGCACGCCGCAACCGCACAGTCGGACTGGATCTCAATTGCCCAGCAGGTATCCTGGATGCCGTCAAAATACGCATACACATACTTGCAGAATTCATCATCATACTTGACGGTCGCACCCGGAGTACCTGAACCGTATTTTGCAGAGGAATAAACACCATCAGAAACCGGAATCGTGACTTCACCCTCACGGCACGCTGCCATTCCGGCATTGTACAGATTCTTTGCAATGGAGTTAGCATTTGTGAACTTTGCCTTTGTGACATAGCCCAGCATTGTCGGAATCAGGATCGCTGCAAGTACGCCGATGATAGCGATTACCACGATCAATTCCACTAACGTGAATCCCTTGACCTTTGTTTTTTTCATAACAAATTCCCTCTCTTCATTTCACCGTTTCTGCAAAGAACGGCTCAACTATTTATACATCTATAATTATAGCACAGATCCTATTATATGTCAATGGGTAAATCGCCATTTTTCGGGAAATCAGTTTTGTGATTTTCCGTTAGAAGAAGTAAGAAAATCAACAGAATTGAAAAAAGCAGTTGCCTTTCGTCGGTTTCGGTGGTATAATGGTATAGTAGAAAATTTTCAGCTGCCGATCCGATCGATGCGATTCGGCAGACTGCAGGATAAAAAGCAAGAAGGAGCCGCCATGTTCAAACGAATTTTCCGCATTATCGGCGTATTGACGCTGTCATGTATGCTTTTCAATTTCACAGCCTGTTCCAAGGAGGAAGAAACCGGTGCGGGCTTTCTGTTCTCCTGCACACTCCCCGACAACCCCGCCTGTCTGGATCCGCAGTATTCGGACTACGAAACCGCCGACATTGTGATCGCCAACATCATGGAGGGGCTGATGCGGCTGGACACCAACGGAATTCCCGTGGAAGCAGGTGCAGAGAGCTATTCCATCACGGACGATGGTCTGCATTATATGTTCAATCTCCGTGAGGGCTGCGTCTGGTATCGCAGCGGTATGCGTGAAGGAACGGAAATTCCCGTCACAGCACAGGATTACGTTTACGCATTCCGCAGAATGCTCGATCCGATCACGCAATCTCCCTATGCCCAGTTCTTTTCATGCATCAAAAACGCCAATTCCATTATGGCAGGAACGATGGACCCATCCTCCCTTGGCATTTCTGCACCCGACGACAGTACCGTAATGTTCCAGCTGGAATACACGAACGCTGAATTTCTCCAGCTTCTTGCACTTCCCTGCTCCGTGCCGTGCAATGAGGAATTCTTCCTTTCCACAAACGGCAGATACGGACTGGACATGGAAACCACGCTTTGCAACGGCCCATTCTACATCACAAAATGGAATTATGACGCATATGGCAACGATAATTTCATCACATTGAAAAAAAATAAGACACACTACGACAAAGACAATATTTCACCGAGCAGTCTGCAGTTCACCATCATGAAATCACAGGCTGCAGCGGAACGTAATTTTGCGGACGGAAATGCCGATGTGCTAATCACCGAAACGCATCCGACTAATTATATTGACCGCAAGGAATACACCGTTCAGGCGGAACGTGCCCAGACGCTGGGGCTGATCTTCAACCCCGAGAACGAGCTTCTGCAGAACCCAAAGCTCCGCCTTGCCATTGCCTACGGCATCAACCGTGCGGCTTACGCCTCTGTTCTCAGCGAGGATATGACGCCCGCATACGGTGTGATCCCTCCGGCGGCAACGCTGCTTGACAGCTCCTATCGGGAGATCTGTGCGGACGAACCGCTGGCACTGCCCTATGATCCGCAGAAAGCGGCAGCACTCTTTGACAGTGCCGCTGAAGAATTACAGCTCAACTCCCTCAACAGCATCCGAATTCTGATGCCGACCACGATCACCGATACCGACGCCCTGCTCACCATCTGTCAGGAGTGGCAGACGCTGTTCGGGCAGTATATCGGCATTGAGATGGTCACGCAGCCGGAATACGAACGGCGGCTTGCCTCCGGCGAATTCTCGATGGCTCTTTACGCTGTTCATGCAGAACGCAACAGCTGTTACGACGTGCTGCAGGTGTTCTCCAGGGATCGGGAGATCATGGGCTTTGAAAGTCAGGCGTACTCGGACATGATGATACGGCTTGCAAGCGTCGGGAAAATTTCCGATTCCGTTCCGCTCTACCACGCCGCAGAGCAGGCGATCCTTGACACAAATACGTTTGTTCCTCTGTTCTACAAGAACATCTACCTCGTTGCAACGGCAGGAAACAGGGATATTATTTTCAATCCCTTTTCGGGCGTAATGGATTTCCGCAGGGCAAAGCATTTTTCGGAATAAGCTTTTGGAGACAAAAAACACGCAGTTTCGGAAAAATTTGGATAATTTCCAAAAACATCTAAAAAAACCGAAATTCCCTCTTGATTTTTTGGTGAAAATATAGTATAATATAGACGTAACAAAAATAATGACCGCCCTTCGGGCAGATAGGAGTCAGCCATGGAAGAAATGAATTTCACCCCCGAAATTTTCACATTGACAGATGAAGAAGGCAACGAGCATGAGTTCGAACTGATGGACGTCATGGAGGTTGACGGTACAACATATTATGCACTGGTTCCGTACAACGAAGATCCTGAGGCGGCGTTGGAAGAAGACACCGAGCTTGTGATCCTCAAAGTCGGGAGGCCAAGCGG
>JAZOBK010000271.1:0-2762 GCA_045595985.1 Oscillospiraceae bacterium | reverse complement strand
CCCACGGCATGATCTCCTCATAGCTGCGTGTACGATTTGCATAGAACTGCGGTGTAACGCCGCATTCTTCAAAAGCGGAGAGCCACTGATCTCCATCGAAGTATTCATCCCAGCTGTCAAGCTTACAGCCGTTTTTCCATGCAGTATAGATCACATCGCAAAGACGACGGTCACCCCTTGCAAGAACTGCCTCCATGCGGCTCACCTCGGAAACGTGCATACTTGCACGGATCTTATTGGAGCTGATCGCATTTCTCAGTACATTCTGACGGCGAAGAATTTCCTCGTTCTCCACCTGCGGCTCAAATTCAAAGGGGGTGAAGGGCTTCGGAACAAAGGTTGCCGTACTGATGGAAACCTGCACCTTGCCCTTGGCACGATTCGGGGTATCGTAGAATAAATTCACGACTTTCTGTGCAAGATCGGCAATGCCGATGATGTCCTCATCGGTTTCTGTGGGCAAACCGAGCATGAAATAGAGCTTCACCGTTGTATAGCCGCCTGCGAATGCGATTGCACAGGTACGCATCACTTCATCCTCGGTTACATTCTTGTTGATGACGTCACGCAGACGCTGTGTTCCTGCTTCCGGTGCAAACGTCAAACCGCTTTTGCGGACAGTCGTCACACGTTCGAGCACATCCTCCGTGAAATTGTCAACACGCAGGGACGGAAGGGACATATTGATGCGGCGATCCGCCGTGTATTTCAGAAGCTCGTCAAGCATATTCACAATATCGGAATGGTCACTGGTGCTGAGCGACGAGAGGGACATCTCATCATAGCCCGAATTTTCACACAGAGCCTTTGCCTGCTTACAGATGGTTTCCGTGGATTTCTCACGGAACGGACGGTAGAGGAATCCTGCCTGACAGAAGCGGCAGCCACGGATGCAGCCACGCAGCACTTCCACAGAAACACGCTCGTGCACGATCTCCGTAAAGGGAACGACCACGTTTTCGGGATAGTAGGACTTGTCCATATCCGTCATGACACGCTTGCGTACAATGGCAGGTGCATTCTCCCGAGGCGTAACGGCGGAAATCGTTCCATCCTCGTTGTAGGTAATTTCATAGAGCGACGGCACATAGATGCCCTCGATCTGTGCGGCAGCCTTCAGAAATTCGGAGCGGCTTGCCCCTTTGTCCTTCATCTCCTTGTAGAGATCCATCAGCTCAAGGTTGACTTCCTCACCTTCGCCCAGAATAAACAGGTCAAAGAAAGCGGCAAGCGGCTCAGGATTGCACGCACAGGGGCCGCCAGCACAGACGATGGGGGCAAGGGTTTCTCCCCTGTCACGGGCAAAAATCGGAACTCCCGCCAGATCGAGCATATTCAGGATATTGGTATAGGACATCTCATATTGCAGCGTAAAGCCGATAAAATCGAAATCTCGGATAGGATCGAAGCTCTCCAGTCCATAGAGCGGGATCTGCTCACGACGCATAACTTCCTCGAAATCCGTCCATGGTGCGAAAACACGCTCACACCAGAAATTCTCACGCTCATTGATGAGGAAATAGAGAATTTTCATACCCAAATGCGACATTCCCACATCGTAAATATCGGGAAAGCAGAAGGCAAAACGCACATCCACATTATCCTTGTTCTTGACAATACTTCCGACTTCTCCGCCCATGTAGCGTGCAGGCTTCTGCACTTCCATGATGACGGATTCCACTTTGTTTTTCAGCATTCTATGCCTCTTTTCTATGTATTTTATTTTGCAGGTGAACTGCAAACAGCTGGCTTCCTTTATTTTACCACATTCCCCCCTGCTTGTCAACTCGCAGCTGTGCTGCCGCAAGATAGAAACACATGAGGTACAGAAAGGGATTCGTGATACGGGAATACGCAAGAAACGCCGATATTCCAACGGACAGTGCAATACAAAGCACGGTCTGCAGCCGCAAAAGACGCGGCATTCCGCTGAATGCACAGGCAAATGCACTCCCACCGTCGAGCACCGCATAGGGCATCAGATTGAATATCCCCATTCCCAGATGGAGAATCGCCGCATCACACCATCCGTGGAGAAGGTACAGGAAAAGTGCCGCCGCAAAATTCATGCACGGCCCGCTGAAAAGAATCACAAGCTCCCTGCCCTTTGACAGCAGAGGGGTATGCGTCCGCATCTGTACACCCGCGGCATACAGGTGGAGCTCCCGAATTCCCGCACCCGTCAGCAGCATCGCAATGCCGTGTCCCAGTTCATGGATCATGCAGACAGCAAACGTTTGTCGGAGGATTGCCCCGTCCGCATACAGAAACAGCAGTGCCAGCATTGCAGTGAAGCTGAAATCCATCCGCACACGGCATCCTCCGACCGTCAGTTCCATTGGTTTTGGAAAAATGCAGCAAGCCAGCCGACAAATGGGGCATCGGCAGTATGCGTATGCACCCGAAATTCCTCCAGTACACTGTCACCAAGGGATTTATCATAGAGTCTGATCGCAAAAAATGCAGTCACAAGCAGAATACAGATCACATACTGGATGAAAAACACATCCGAGCAGCTGCGTTTCTTCGGTAGTTTGTCCGGCTTCCGGTGCGTCAGAACGGGCGGCTGCCAGCCTTCCTCCTCCCCTGCCTCCGGAATTTCAATCACAGTTTCTTCCATCGGATCCCTCCTTTCTGCAACAATATATGCAGAAAACAGCAGCGGAATGCATTGCACTCCGCCCGATAATATCAAATAATTATCATCACTCCTGTATTTACTTTTACTATGGGAAAGTTCATCTGCCCCGCCTGCGGCGGGG
>JAZOBK010000270.1:0-3975 GCA_045595985.1 Oscillospiraceae bacterium | reverse complement strand
GTCTTCCTAAGACCGCTTGGCCTCCGACTTGGTCATCGGACGGAGCGCGAAGCATTCCTTGGTTTCGTCGTCGGCGTCACCGAGGATGAACATACCGTCACGGTAGTGATCCCAGTGACCGGAGATCTTGTAAAGATCGGATTTTGCCATGAGGGGCGTCTTTGTCAGCAGGTAGCCACGCTTCTGCTCCTCATCTTCGATCCATCTCTGGAGAAGCTGAATGACTCTTGCACCCTTCGGGGGCAAGATCGGCAGACCCTGACCGATGCAGTCAACTGTAGTGAACAGCTCAAGTTCTCTGCCGAGCTTGTTGTGATCACGCATCTTTGCTTCCTCACGACGCTGAAGCTCCTCGTCAAGCTGTGCAGCCTTCGGGAATGCAGTGGCGTATACACGGGAAAGCATCTTGTTCTTTTCCGAGCCTCTCCAGTATGCACCCGTGCAGGAGATCAGCTTGAATGCCTTGACAGCACCCGTGCTCATCAGATGCGGGCCTGCACACAGGTCGATGAATTCGCCCTGCTGATAGAAAGAGATCGGTTCACCCTTACCTGCGTGTTCCTCGCAAAGCTCCACCTTGTACGGTTCATCCATTTCCTTGAGCTTGGCAATTGCCTCCTCGGGGGAGAGTGTGAACTGTTCCAGAGCCTGATTTTCCTTGACGATCTTCTTCATCTCGGCTTCGATCTTCAGCAGTTCATCCGGTGTGAATGGGTGTGCCGCATCGAAATCGTAGTAGAAGCCATTGTCAATCGCTGGGCCAATGGCAAGCTTGGTTTCAGGATACAGACGCTTTACCGCCTGTGCCAGAATATGGGAAGCGGTATGCCAGAATGTCTTTTTGCCGTCGATGTCGTCGAATGTGAGAACTTCAAATATGCAGTCCTTTGTCAGAACCGTGCGAAGGTCGCAAACCTCGCCATCGAGTTTTACGCAGCAAGCGGACTTGTACAGTCCCATGCCAATACCCTTGACAACCTCCGCAGCAGAAATGTTTTCTTCTGCTTCACGAATGCTGCCGTCTTTGAGTGTAAGTTTTAACATACATTTCCTCTCCATTCTTTGATTTTTGGATTTGTCGGAAAATTGCTGTATGGTGGCTGTTCTCCATACGCCTGTCAAGAATCGTGTTCCTGCAATCCTAACGTTTTGCCTTTGCCCCAGGGGGGGCATTGGCAAAACGCTATGGGATTTCAAAGGGGTAATATCCCTTTGGCAGGGGGTATGGGGGAGGGAGTCCCCCATAAAGGATTTTCCTCTGCAAAACAAAAACGCCCCGAAAGCCATAGCAATACCATAGCTTTCGGGACGATAAGATACCGTGGTTCCACCCGAATTTGTGCAAAAGCACCTTATTCCGCACCCGATAACGGTGGTGAGCCGCCGTGGATTAACACGGACTCCGAGGTGGTATACGCAGCAAACACATCCTGCCGTCATTTTCAGCCCATGGTGACGGCTCTCTGAAGGATGGGGGACGAATCCTGTTCGCATTGTCTTCCTCATCAGCGTTTTGTTGATTTGTACACTAATCATAGCATATTTTTCGGACTTTGTCAATATTTCCGACGCAAATTTTTCTGGAAAAACGGAATTTCCTGTGTGTCCTGCCAAGCAAAAGTTCATAATTTCATAACAAATTCTGCCGCTGGCTGCTATATAATAAAGAAAACGGACAAATCACTCTGAAATTCGGACGGAGGTAAGAATATGAAACATAGAATCGCTGCAATACTGACTGCACTTTCGCTTTGTACAAGTGGGCTGCCCGTGTTTGCACAGGGGCAATCCATCAACACTATCGGCACCTATTTCGGGATAAAATGGGACATTACCGATGGTGTGCTGACGCTCAGCGGAGAGGGCGATGTGGTCAATGACCATGGCTTTCCGGATGATGACAATGCAAATCACCCGAACTGGGGATACAGGGACAGAATTACTAAAATCGTAATCGGAGAAGGCATCACCTATGCGGATGCGGAGGCATTCTGTGATTATCCCGTGCTGGAAACCGTCGTTCTGCCGGAGAATTTCTCTACATTCAGTGCAGGACTGTTTCAGAATTGCCCGAAGCTGCGGGAGATCGAGGGAATTGAGCGTGTGGAATACTTCAACAAGGACTGTCTTTCGGGTACGGCAATGACAGCGGAATCACCGTTTGTCATTTCGGACGGCAAACTGCAGTACTGTGACATTTCGGAACCTACGGACATTATCGTTCCCGACGGTGTTACATCCATTGGCAGAGATGCGTTCGGCAATCTTGCAGATCTTACAGGCAGTGCGGAACAAAGCGTGGAGGAGCTGTGCTTCACCATCACGCTTCCCGACACGGTGAAGCAGATTGACGATTATGCATTTGCCAATCTTACCACGCTCACATCCGTGAATCTTCCGGAGCGAGTGAAGCAAATCGGAGATCTTGCCTTTTTCAATTGTGTCCGGCTGGATTCGCTGACGATGGGAGAAAACTTGCAGCAGGTGGGCGATTTTGCATTTTTCAACTGCAAGAACATGGAATCGCTGACAGTGCTTTCCGAGGGTGCGGAGCTTGGAAAACAGGCGTTTGGCACGGTGGTTGACAGCGTGCAACACTTCCAGACGAGTACGCCGGATTACACGGAGGAACAGATGCAGGCAGATCTGGAGCTGGATCCCTATTATTATGATGCGGTGCTGTACAGTCGTTTGGATTGGTTCGGTACGATGAATTACCTGTATGACTATGAGAATGTACTGAATGCAGACTCAATACAGGCTCACACGGTGGTTCCGGAATCGACGCTGCTGATCGGTTATATCAATTCCCCTGCCCATTATTCTGCAGTTGATGCGGGATTGCGGTTTTCGGCAGTGGATGAGTGGACGATTGCACTGGGCGACACCAATGCGGATACAGTGGTGAATGCATTGGATGCTTCTATCATTCTTGCAGCGGCGGCAAATGCGGCTTCGGGCGGCAGGAACGATCACATGACTGCGGAGCAGATGTCCCGTGCCGACGTCAATGCGGACGGAGCGTTCAATGCGACGGACGCCGCACTGATCCTGCAGTATGCTGCATATGCGGCTGCGGGCGGAACGGACACGTTTGAGGAATTCCTGAAATAACAAAATCCCCCATCACGGGGGATTTTTTTATGGTCTGTTCACAGGCACATATTCATCCGAAACCAGACCGCCGATGTACTTGAATTTGACGAGCTGACCTCTTTTGTGCGTCAGGGAGCCTTGCTGATTGAACGGAACCTCCTTGAATGCCGCACGAGATGCGGTCAGGTGGAGGGTTTCGCCCTTGCGGGTTTCAAACACAAGCTCAAAGTATTCGTCATACAGTGTGGAATGTCCGGAGGAATCCACGACTCTGCGGCGTTCGTCGATCTTCTGCATGAGGATCGCCATTTCAGTGTAGGGCTGGTTGGGATTCTTGCGGCCGCTGCCGCCGGACTGCCGTGAAGCGGCTCTCTGCCGTTCCGGACGGGGACGGGAATGGGGGGCAAGGCTTTCGCCATTCTCGTCCGTTTCTTCAATGAAGAAATAGAGGATCTTGCGGAGGGTGTGCTTCTTTCCGCCGAAAATAACGATCAGCAGAAGTACGCCGACAATAACGGCAAGAATGATAAAAAACTGTTCCATAACTCGTCCTTTCTATTACAGTCCGTTGGGATTTTGCTGCATGAAACGCCAGCTGTCCTCGCACATGGTTTCCAGAGTTTCCTCTGCCTGCCAGTTCAGCAGTTCCTTTGCACGGCTTGCATCTGCATAATAGGCTCCGATGTCGCCCGGACGTCGATCGGTAATGCGGAAATTGATCGGCTTGCCGCACGCCTTTTCATAGGCGTGAACCATTTCCAGAACGCTGATGCCATGACCGGTTCCGAGATTGATCGGCATAAAGCCGGTGTGTTCCTCAGCATAATTCAATGCGGAAACATGGCCCTTTGCCAGATCCACAACATGGATATAATCACG
>JAZOBK010000269.1:0-7031 GCA_045595985.1 Oscillospiraceae bacterium | reverse complement strand
CAAGGACGGCAAGGAGCGAACGATCTATATTTATAATGTCTGCGACCATCAGGAATGCTATAAGGAAACGGGTGCACAGGCTGTTTCCTATACCACGGGTGTTCCTGCAATGATCGGTACTTCCCTTGTCGCAAGCGGCGTATGGGGAGAAGCCGGTGTATTCAATGTGGAGGAATTTGATCCCGATCCGTTCATGGACGCACTGAACAAGTACGGTCTGCCGTGGGTTGTGGATGAGAATCCCGTGCTGGTGGATTAGTATGACGGATGCACGCAATGCGATGGCAGGTGTAATAAATACGCCTGCCTATGTGCTGGATGAAGCGAAACTCATTTCCAATCTGGAGATCCTCAAAGGCGTGCAGGAACGCACGGGCTGTAGGATTTTGCTTGCACAGAAGGCATTTTCCATGTTTGCGGTGTATCCGCTGATCGCACGGTATCTGTGCGGCACGACGGCAAGCGGACTGTATGAGGCAAAGCTCGGACGGGAGGAATTTGAGGGGGAGGTTCATGTCTTTTCCCCGGCGTACAAGGATGCGGATATGCCCGAAATTCTGGAGGTCTGCGACCATATCGTGTTCAATTCGGTTCGTCAGCTTGAGAAATTCAGAGGACGGTGCGGCGGCAAAAGTATTGGACTGCGTATCAATCCAGAATGCTCCACACAGGATGCGGCAATCTACGATCCCTGTGCAGTCGGCTCACGTCTGGGTGTAACGCTTGCAAATCTGGATGCATCCACACTTGAGGGCGTGGACGGTCTGCATTTTCACACACTCTGTGAGCAGAATGCGGACGCACTGGAAATCACGCTCAAAGCCGTGGAGAAGAAATTCGGGAGGTTTCTGCACCAATGCAAGTGGGTGAATTTCGGCGGCGGTCATCATATCACCCGTCCCGACTATGACATTGCACTGCTGGAAAAGCTCATTACGGAATTTCAGAAAAAATATGATGTGCAGGTCTATCTCGAACCCGGTGAGGCAGTTGCCCTGCGTGCAGGCTATCTTGTGACAGAGGTTATGGACATCGTGGAAAATGGGCTGCACGTCGCCATTCTGGACGCATCCGCTGCGTGCCATATGCCCGATGTGCTGGAAATGCCCTACCGTCCGCCGCTGTATGCAAGCGGCGAAGCAGGGGAGAAGCCACATACCTACCGTTTGTCTTCGTGCACCTGTCTTGCAGGGGATATCATCGGGGATTACAGCTTTGACGAGCCGCTGCAGATCGGCGATCGGCTGTGTTTTGAGGATATGGCGATCTATTCGATGGTGAAGAATAATACCTTCAACGGGATGCCGCTGCCGGAGATCGGCATTCTGCACACGGACGGCAGTTATGAAACCGTGAAACGCTTTTGCTATTCCGACTTTAAGGAGAGATTGTCATGAGCAGGCTGCACAGCATCCCGAAAAACGATGGATTTTCCATGCCTGCGGAATTTTCACCCCATCACGGCACGATCATGATCTTTCCCGAACGGCAGGGCTCGTGGAGTGATGTGCCGAAGGCACAGTCCATATTCTGCCGCATCATCACGGAAATCGCAGAGGATGAAGCCGTGTATGTCCTTACAAGCGAACGAACCCATGCAATTGCAGAGAAAATGCTTGGTGCGGTGAGCGGTGTAAAACTGATGGAAATTCCGCAGAATGACGCATGGGCAAGGGATACCGCACCCACGTTCGTGGCTGATGCAAACGGCTCGGTGCGTGGTATCGACTGGCAGTTCAATGCGTGGGGCGGAGAATTTGACGGGCTCTATGCCCATTGGGATGAGGATAATGCCCTTGCATCGGTATTTTGTGAGAAAATGGGGTATGATTATTATGACGCTCAGCATTTTGTGCTCGAGGGCGGCTCCATCCATTCAGATGGTGAGGGGACGATCCTTGTCACGGAAAGCTGCCTGTTAAGTGCCGGCAGAAATCCGCAGATGACAAAGGATGAGATCAGCGAAATGCTGAAAAACTATCTCGGTGCGGAAAAAATCATCTGGCTGCCCCGTGGAATCTATAACGACGAAACCAACGAGCACGTGGACAATGTCTGTGCATTCATCCGACCTGCGGAAGTTGTGCTTGCGTGGACGGATCAGAAAACGGATCCGCAGTATCCGCTTTCCGAAGCCTGCCTGCATATATTGGAATCGGAAACCGACGCTAAAGGGCGGCGGTTCACAGTGCACAAGCTTCCCATTCCCGATGTTCCCGTGTGCGTGGAGGAATCGGACATGGAGGGTTATGTGTTCGAGGCGGGCGAGGATACCCGTGAGGTTGGTGAACGGCTGGCGGCTTCCTATGTGAATTTCTATTTTGCAAACAATTCCGTCATTCTGCCGCAGTTTGGCGGTGAAAATACGGAAAGCGACCAAAGAGCCGCAGAAATCCTGCAAAAGCTCTGCCCCGACCGAAGGATCGTAAAGATACCTGCAAGGGAGATCATCGTAGGCGGCGGCAACATCCATTGTATTACACAGCAGATACCGGAAGGGGTGAGGAAATGAGAAATGTAACAGTTGCAGCGGTGCAGATGCAGTGCACTCGAAATGTGGAGGAAAACATTGCCTGTGCAGAGCAGCTTGTGCGAAAAGCAGCAAAACAGGGTGCACAGATCATTCTCCTGCCGGAACTATTTGAACGGCAGTATTTCTGTCAGGAAAGGCAGTACGAATATTACAGATTTGCAAAGCCCGTGGAGGAAAATGACGCAGTACAGCATTTTGCAGCGATTGCAAAGGAGCTGAATGTGGTGCTCCCCGTGAGCTTCTACGAAAAGGACGGAAACCGCCTGTTCAATTCCGTGGCGGTCATTGATGCGGACGGCAGTATCCTTGGTGTATACCGCAAGACGCATATTCCCGATGATCATTACTATCAGGAGAAATTCTATTTCATCCCCGGAGATACGGGATTTCGTGTGTGGAACACGAAATATGCAAAGATCGGCGTGGGCATCTGCTGGGATCAGTGGTTTCCGGAAACCGCAAGGGCGTTTGCACTGAACGGTGCGGAGCTGCTATTTTATCCGACCGCCATTGGCTCCGAACCGATTCTGGAAACGGACAGTATGCCGCACTGGAGAACCTGTATGCAGGGTCATGCGGCGGCAAATCTCATGCCCGTGATAGCCGCAAACCGCTATGGTCTGGAGAAAGTGATGCCCTGTGCGGAAAACGGCGGACAGGAATCCTCCCTTGATTTCTATGGTTCGTCCTTTATTGCGGACAATACCGGTGCACTGCTTTGCCAGTCGCAGCGGACGGGGGATGATGTGCTGACAGCGGCATTCGATCTTGATGCACTTGCGGCGGATCGCCTGAGCTGGGGGATTTTTCGTGACAGACGTCCGGACAGATACGGGATCATTACAGAAAAGTAGGTGAGCATATGCGGAAGATCAAACTGACCTGCCGTCGGAAGGACGGCGGCTTTGAGCGGGAACTGTTTGTGGACGGAGAATCCCTTGCGTCTGCCGGCGATACCGAAACGCAGTCCGCGGAAAGGTTTTTGAATGCATTTCAGCCGGAAACGCTCACGAAGGAATGTGCGGAACGCTACGGTGAGGATTTCGTGCTGGTGATGCGTACGGATGATGTACAGATGCAGGAATTTGACGCACTTTTGCAGGAACATACTGCGGACGGGAATTTAGGGTGATTCTATGGAATATCAATATATTACACAGGAAAATATTGAAATCGGTGCAGTGATGATCACGGATTCTGCCGTGGACAAAGAGGTATCGGAATTCAATGAACGCATGGGACGCAACCGACGTGCGAAATTGCAGAGGGACAGCAGCCACATTGCGATGGTTGGGGCGAATTACCTGCTGCTTGCGGCGGGAACGGCTGCAACGGATTCCCTGATGCAAAAGCCTTTGCTGACAGTTGTCATTGTACTTGTCTATGCACTGCTGTTCGGGTATTTTATTGCATTCCGCAAGCTTTACCTGCTCCCGTTATGTGTGGGGCTTGCAGCTCCGCTGCTGTTTGTACACTGGTCATTCAGCCTGATGCTGCTGATGAACATCTTTTTATGCATGATCCTCAGAAAATACAACTTTTTAACGGACGAACCGGGGCATCCATTGTTTTACGACCTGCGTAAGGATTATCCGGACAGAATGAAATAAAGTTATTTTACAGTTCATAAAATCTGCCTTGACTTTGCGGCAGGAATATGATACACTGATACTATTCTCATTTGAAAATCATGATGAAAAATCATGATTTTCATAGCCGCTGCAGGCGGCGTATGGGAATGCATGAGATGCATTTTTATGCCGTTTTACGACATAAAATGGCGGGTGCTTTTGCACACGCTCTCTATCAAACTATTTCTATAGTTTGATAGAGAATTAGTATGAAATGCAAGCGGTGACGCTTTGAACGATGAATGGAGGATTCTACGATGGAAATGAAAGAAACCATTATGAAAATTGGCGGGGATATTAAAAGTTCCGCAGAAAAGTTTGCAAAGGGTACGATCGACACATCCAAGAAGATGGCGGAAAAGGCAAAGATCAAGCGTGCCATCAGTCAGGCAGAGAGCAGTCTGAATGCGGCGTACATCGAGCTTGGTAAGAAGTATGAGGAAGTATACGGCAGCAAGGCAGAAGCGGAATTTGCACAGATTCTGGCTGAAGCTGCTGAAGCGAAGGCAAAGATCGCTGCCGGAAAAGCAGATCTGGCTGCACTTGAGAGTGCGTCCATTTGCAGCGGCTGCGGCAAATATGTGCAGGAAGGACAGCGTTTCTGCCCGAACTGCGGTATGAAGCAGGAAAAGGCGGCAGAACCCCCCGTTCAGCCCGTTGAACCGGTCGTTCTGGATGCCAACGGTACAGAGGTTGCCAGCGAATAACGCCTTGCAATGAAAACACCGTTTCCGATAAGCTGCGGAAACGGTGCGTAAAAATGCTGAAAATCACCGTTCCCGATAAACTCGGAAACGGTGATTTGTGTTTATTAATAAGATTCAAGCAAACCGATAAGTATCGGGAATATAAAGCTGAAAACAAAGCCGATAATACTAATAATAATACCAGCCCAGCAGCATTTTTTACCAATATCCACTTTCTTCTTGGATTCTTCGGACATCATATGAAGAACGGTATTCATACCGCTTGCCTTCACTAATCCTATAATACTGAGGATCGGGGCGACACAGGAACAGCAAACAAAGTTGAATACAATACTCAGAATACCCAGCAGCTGCACTGTATTTGCACGCTTTTCAAGATCGGGATCCAGACTCATACTGCCATTGGCATTCTGAGAATACACAGGCTGCTGATAAGACGCTGCATTGCTCTGGGGAGGCGGCGTAGGATTGTTATCCTGATAACTGCTGCCGTTCCAGCTGTAATGCCCCGTATACTGACTGGGATCTTCCTCCTGAGGGGATGCCTGCGGTGCAGGGGAGCTTGGGATGAAGCTCTGCGGCATGGGGGACGGCTCGGGATTTCCAAATCCGCCATAGCTTGCGGAAGGTGCCACGGGATCGGGCGTTCCGAAGCTGCTGCTGTAGCTGTCGGGGGATGCAACGGGATCGGGCGTTCCGAAGCTGCTGCTGTAGCTGTCGGGGGATGCAACGGGATCAGGCGTTCCGAAACTGCTGCTGTAGCTGTCGGGGGATGCCACGGGATCGGGCGTTCCGAAGCTGCTGTCGTAGCTGTCGGGGGATGCGATCGGATCAGGAATGATGCTGTCCGAAGTGTCCAGCGTATCGGCAAGGATGCCGTCGTTATAGCCTTCTGCAGGAACAGCCGCTTCAGGCATTTCCGGTACATCGGGCATTTCTACCTCGGGCTTCATATCGGGCATATCGCCGACGGGAATGTTGCGTTCATCCATATCTAACACACCTTTCTGATTTGTTGCTCACGGAATTGTGATTCTGATGCGATGCTGCGTCAGGAAATCGGCAGCATGGCGGGTACAAAGTTGCGGATAATACTCCAAACTGCATGAATGGCAAACAGGATCATCCAGAATGTAAGACTGCGTGGCAGGAGCTTGATTTTTTTACCGAGAACCGCTGCTGCTTTTTCGATGTACCAGAGCAGGAGCGTCAGGAGCAGAACAATGACCGCCGGATTATTGTGAATGGAGCGGGCAATGTCACCATGCAGCAGTGCCATCAGACTGCGTGTACCGCCGCAGCCCATGCAGTAAAGTCCTGTAGTTTTATAGAACACACAGAATATGATATGCTCCGCCACCCACTGAGCGATCGGGATCAGCAATCCCTGGCAGAGAAAGCAGATGATCAGCAAAAGGGGCGGCAGCCATAGGATCACATATTTTTTTGCGTAACTCACTGACCTGACAGCATATTATAGATTACATTGGAACCGTTCGCCATCATGATAATGTTGAAGATAATCGTGACAGCTGACACTGCGATACCAACGATGCTGCAGATTTTCGCAGTCTTGACATTTTTCATAGCATCATCCGAAAGCTCGGGGAGTGCAGACAGACCGTTTGCCTTGACCAGACCCACGATACCAACGATAATACCTGCGTATGTACAGCAGAAAGCACAGACAATGGCAACGATACCGATGATCATCGCATTCTTTGCACGCTTTTCCACCTCGGGGGTTCCTGTCATTGCATTGTTGCCTGCGTTGATTACTTCTGCCTCAACCTCTTTGGTTTCAAAACCATTGTTGTTCATTTCATCCATTTTTACATTCTCCTTACTATTTGGTTGTTATGAAAAATATGACGGGTTTTGCCATATCAATCAATTTATTTTATTATAGCACAGTATTACAACGCGAATATGAATCAATTGTTAACGAAAAATGAATTCTTGTAGCGAGGGGATGAAGCACATCTGCCGTTGATCTGATTTTGGGGCAGATGCTGCACACTGTTGGTTTGTCAATGATGAGTTACAAAGTTTTTAAAAAACTTCACCTCCGTGAAGGAAAGCCTTAATGTAATCAATAGGAGCTTTCCAATTGAGAGGGCGCATGGGGAAACGGTTGTATTTACGGCTGTGAACAGCGAG
>JAZOBK010000268.1:0-8271 GCA_045595985.1 Oscillospiraceae bacterium | reverse complement strand
GATAGTTTCTCGTGAGATTCCCCCGCCATAGGCGGGGGAATCTCATGCAATCCCCAACGCCGCCTGCGGCGCTGGGGATTAGTATAAATTAGAAAGTAAAAGAAAACAGACAAACGAATCCCTGCAGCGAGGAGCTGCAGGGATTTTTACGATTATTACAGTATTTGAATTGCCTTTACGGGGCAGGCGTCCGCACACACACCGCAGCCGGTGCATTTGGCGTAGTCGATCACCGCATGGAAATCCAGCACAGTGATTGCACCGCCGGGGCATTTCTTCTCGCACATTTTACAGCCGATACAGCCGTTTTTGCAGGCGAGCTTTGTGTTCTTGCCGTTAGCTTTCGAGGAGCACGCAGCCACAACGGGATTGGATTTTGGACGCAGGGAGAGCAGACCTTTGGGGCAGGCGTTTGCACATTTGCCGCAGGCAAGACAGCGTTCGGGGATGATGTGTGCGATGCCGTCCTTGAGACAGATGGCGTTTTCCTCGCATACTGCCATACAGTCGCCGAATCCCAGACAGCCGAAGCTGCACATTCCGCTGCCGCCGTAATTTGCAGCGGCTGCACGGCAGGTGGGCGTACCCTTGTATTCGTAGTAAGTGTCCGTGGCATTGCAGCTGCCGTTGCAGTGCATTGCCATGACCTCGGGTTCGGCAGCAACTACCGTCGTTCCGAGAATTTCGCCGATCTTTGCAGCGGAATCCGCACCGCCGGGCTTGCACAGATTGGGCTTTGCTCTGCCCTCGGCAATGGCTTCCGCATAATCCGCACAGCCTGCAAATCCGCAGGCACCGCAGTTTGCACCGGGGAGTGCCGCTGTAATACGTTCCTTGGTGGGATCGGCTTCCACAGCAAAGAATTTTGAAGCAACGGTCAGCAGAATGCCTGCCGCCAGTCCCATGGCGGCAAATAACAGAACAGGAAGTAAAATATCCATCATTACCTCCTTATATCATGCCGGAAAACGCCGAAAAGCTCAGCGATACGATGGATGCAGCGATGAGCGTTGCCGGAATTCCCTTGAACGTTTCGGGAATATCCGCTGCGTCCAGCTTGCTGCGTACACCAGCGAAAATGATCAGCGACAGCGTAAATCCCAGTCCCACGCAGACTGCATTCCAGATGGACATACCATAGCTGAAGCCGTCGTCAATGTTGTTGAGCGTTACGCCGAGCACCGCACAGTTGGTGGTGATCAGCGGAAGATACACGCCCAGTGCCTTGTAGAGCGGCGGCAGGAGCTTACGCATGACAATTTCCACGAGCTGCACAAAGAGTGCGATGATCAGAATGAATGCCACCGTCTGGAGGTAGGCAAGATCAAAACGCACGAGCAGCTGATAGATCGGGTAGGTCACGGCAGCAGCACACGCCATGACGAAAATGACCGCAGCCCCCATGCCCAGACTGGAGGAAAGCTTCTTGGAAACGCCCAGAAACGGGCAGATACCCATGAATTTTGAAAGCACATAATTGTCCGTCAGAACTGCTGCCAGCATGACGGAAACCATTGTCTGAAAAACTGTCATGCCTTTGCCTCCTTTTCTTCACCGCAGCCGCCGTGACACGCTGCTGCATTCGGGCATCCCGCACAGCCGACGCTTGCGGGGGCTTTTTTCTTTGCAAGCTTGCTGACTGCTGCGATGACGCAGCCCAGCACGAAGAATCCGCCTGCGGGCAGAACGAAAATTGTCAGCGTCGGGAAGGTTTCGGGCAGGGAAAGTCCCATCCAGCTTGCCGCACCAAAAATTTCACGAAGCGAACCCATGGTGAATAGTGAAAGCGTGAAACCCAGTCCCATGCCCAGACCGTCCAGAATGGACGGCAGCACGGAGTTTTTGCAGGCAAACATTTCCGCACGTCCGAGAATGATGCAGTTTACGGTGATCAGGGAAAGAAACGTGCCGAGTGCATCGTAGAGATCGGGCACGAAGCCGTGCATCAGAAATTCGATGAGCGTCACAAATCCTGCAATAATGACAATGTAGCAGGGGAGCTTGACGGTTTGCGGAATGACCTTACGCAGGAGGGAGATCACAAGATTTGAGCCGACCAGAACGAATGTCGTGGCAAGCCCCATACCCAGACCATTGACCGCCTGCGTTGTGACCGCAAGCGTCGGGCACATACCCAGAAGTCCTACAAGCGTGGGATTCTCCTTGATCAGCCCCTTGGTAAATTCCTTGAGATAGCTTTGCTTTGCCATTACTGCACCTCCTTGTGCTGTGCAAAGGCTGTGAGTGCAGCATTGACAGCATTTTTCAGACCATTCGAGGAATAGGTCGCACCCGAAATCGCATCGGGAGCATTTGCCATATCGGAAACACCTGCATACTTGGAAAGATACGCAGGATCGTTGATCTTTGTGCCAAGACCGGGGGTTTCGGAGAGGGAAACGATGCCGACGCTTGCAACCGTGCCGTCGGGATTGACGCCGATGAGTGCACGGATACCGCCCTTTGCATAGCCGTCCGAGGTGATGTCAAAAATCAGCATACCCTTGGAATTTTCATACACCGCAGTAATATTTTCGGCAGTGTTTTCAATTTCCGTGTAGGTATCCTCGCCGAATACGGCAGTCAGGCTTTTCTGTACCTTTTCTGCTTCCGCCTGTACGATCTTATCCTTTGTGACGGCGTTTGCTGCTGCCAGCAGACCGCAGACCACGGCACACACGAGCATGAGAACGAGGGAGGGGAGAATTTTCTGCATCACTTTTCCTCCTTCTTCTTGTAAACTGCACCGAACGGGCGTGTCATGGTGAATTTATCAATGTACGGTGTGAGGATATTCATCAGCAGGATTGCAAGGGAAACGCCCTCGGGGAAGCTGCCGTAGAAACGGATCAGGAACGTCAGCAGACCGCAGCCGATGCCGAAGATCAGCTTGCCCTTTGCGGTGATGGGCGTCGTCACATAATCCGTTGCCATAAAGAACGCACCCAGCAGCAGACCGCCTGCCATGAGCTGATAGAACACTTCGTTCACGCTGCCCGTTGCAATGAATGTTGCAGCTGCCACGGTTCCGAGGAATGCCAGCGGTGTGACGGGGGAAATGATGCCCATGAAGATGAGGAACAGCCCGCCGAACAGGATTGCCGCCGCACAGGTTTCGCCCAGACAACCGCCCGTGCTGCCCCAGAAAAGATCCATTATGGACGCATTGCCGGAAACCAGCGGTGTTGCCGAGGATACCGCATCATAGGAAAATTCACTGCCTGCGGCGGTTTTCGGCAAAATCCAGTTTGTCATATCGGGTGTGAGGGAAACCATCAGCACGATTCTTGCGGTAATGGCAGGGTTTGCGAAATTCTGTCCCAGACCGCCGAACAGCTGCTTGACGATAACAATGGCAATGAAGCAGCCCAGTGCTGCCTCCCAGAGGGGGAGCGTCACGGGGAGATTCATCGCAAGCAGAAGTCCCGTCAGAGCCGCACTGCCGTCGGAAATTGTCTGCTCACGCTTCATGACCTGACGGCATACGCCCTCGCAAGCCGCGGAAAATACCACGCAGAACACCATGAGCAGCAGTGCACGCCATCCGAAATGGATGACCGCAGCAACCGCCGCAGGAAGCAGTGCCGCAATGACATAGAGCATGACTTTCCGGGTGGAGATACTGTCACGAACATGGGGAGATGTTGCGATATGTAGCTTTTTCATCATCTTCCCTCCTTACTTTCTTCGTAAAAAGTCCTTCGCCAGACGGTGGCTTTCCACCAGCGGGCGATTGGCAGGACACACATAGCTGCAGCAGCCGCACAGCATACACAGGTTCATGTGCAGGGATTCCAGTTCTGCCCTGTCACGCTTGCGGTAAGCTTGTTCCATTGCTGTCGGCATGAGATTCAGCGGACAGACGTTCAGGCACCTGCCGCAGCGGATGCAGGCAGTTGTAACTGCGGGTTTATCCTTGGTAAACGCCAGAATGGCGTTGTTTGTCTTGGTAATGGGCATATCAAATTCGGGCAGTCCCGCACCCATCATGGGGCCGCCGCCGATCAGTCGGCTCACCTCGTCGAAGCGGCATTTTGCAAATTCCAGTACCTCACGCATCGAGGTTCCCACGGGAACTGTCACGTTGCAGGGGCGATCCACCGCATCGCCGTCGATCGTCAGACTGCGGCTGACAAGGGGCATACCCGTGCGGAAATACTCCTCCAGAAATGCCATCGTGGACACGTTCAGCACGATCACGCCCTGATCGGAGGGGAGCTGTCCCTCGCCTACGATGCGTCCTGTGATGTTGTAGATCAGCACCTTTTCCGCACCCTGCGGATAAATGGGAGGGAGCGTGACAATGGTGATCGCAGGATCGGCGTCCGCACATTCGGTGAGGATCTTGATCGCCTGCGGCTTGTTTCCCTCCACGCCGATATAGCATTCGGGAATTTCCAGCATTTTCATCATACGGCGGATGCTGTCGATGATCTCTTGCTGTTTTTCTTGCATCGTGCGGTCATCGGAGGTGATGTAAGGTTCGCACTCCGCTGCATTGATGATCAGGTACTCAATTTTATTCTTGGGCGTGAGCTTAAAATGCGTCGGGAAGCCCGCACCGCCCAGACCTACCGCACCGCTTCTGCGGACTGCGGCAATAAATTCCTCACGGTTTGTATATACCGGCGGTTTGAGTGCAGAATAAGGTGTCTGCAAACCGTCGGAAGTGATTTCCACCGCCTTGCAGTAATTGCCATTGGACATACGGTAATCGGAAATCGCCGTTACCATACCCGAAACGCTTGCGTGAATGTCGGCGGAAAAGAACACTTCGCTTGTGCCGATGCATTCGCCCACACTGACCTGCTGCTTGAGCTTCACGGTCGGTTCGCAGGGCGTGCCCATGTGCATCGACATGGGAATCAGCACTTTCTGGGGGATCGGCAATGTGACAAAGGCACTGTCCGCTGTACGCTTTTCGTGTGCAAGCCGTATACCTTTGAGCTTTCTCATAAAGACCTCCTCGGAGTATCCGCCGCACATACAGAAAATATGGGATTTCTCAGCGGCTTGGCTGAGAAATCCCTACAGTGCGTTCCTTCCGGATGATCCGGAATCTATGTACTGCACGGTATGACAGCGGATGATAAAAAAATTGAAAAAACTACTTTTATTTTTCTGAAAAATGTGGTAAAATAAAAATAAGCGTGTATCCGTTCAGGCGTTTCTCTTTTTGTGAATGCTGTCCTCGCTGACCTTGATCAGCATCAGCATGGAGGAAGAATACTCCGGATAGGACTGTGAGAGAATGGAGGTCGTAAGATACAGGATCTCGGAATTGGTCACACAGTCGTTATCGCCGATCGGAATACCGCTGGAAGCCGCTTTGATGTTGGCTTCGTTCATGCAGACGATCGCACTTGCATCGTCGTTTGCCACGACCTTCGGTACGGAGAACAGCTTCTGGTCATTGTGGGGGTTGGCGTTGTACACAATACGGAACAGCTTGTATACGGAAAGCATCAGATAGGAGGAAATCTCCTTGATCAGCGTGATGCTGTTTGCTTTCTGTGCCAGAGAGAACAGAAGGCTGATGGAATTGTTGATGATCTTTCTGTTAAACGCCACAACCTCGGGACTGGGCATACTGTTGTTGCCGTCGTCATCGGGAATTTCGTCCATGGAGATGATCTTGCCCTCGGGTTCGGGGGTTCTGCCAAGCAGATAGTCACAGGAAACATTATAGTAATCGGCGATTTTTACCAGAAAATCCAGACCGCATTCACGAATGCCCTTCTCGTAATGGGAGAGCAGTGCCTGCGAAATGCCGAGGTCTGCTGCAGCCTGCTTCTGGCTGATCTGACGTTCTTTACGCTGCAGTGCGATGATTCTTGGGAAATCTGTGTTCATAGATCGGATGCTCCTTTCCTGATAGATATTATGCGGTGCGTGATGAAAAACTGACTTTCTGCACCGTGATTTTGTAAAAATATCCTGCTACAACTATTATAATACAAATTATACTATTTGTAAAGCGTGAATTTGATTGAAAAAAATGCGGTTTTTCATGAAAAACTTGTGAAAAACAGCAAAAACCCACAAAACGGGCACAGTATTTGTGAAATCTGCTATTGATATGAATGAGGAGGAAACCATATGCGTGGATATCGCATGAGCCTGATCCGTCACGGAAGAACGCAGGCGAATGAAAAGGGGATCTACATCGGAAGTACGGATTATCCGCTTTCCGACAAGGGTGCGTCGGAACTTTGCGGAAAGATGGATCTGTACGAATATCCGAGAGTACAGAGGGTATACAGCAGCCCGCTCAGACGCTGTACGGAAACGGCGGAGATTCTGTTCCCGGATCAGGAGCTGTATGTTGCGGAGGATCTGCGGGAACTGAATTTCGGCGAATTTGACGGAAAATCCGTGGATGAACTGATCCACCGTGAGGATTACAAGACATGGCTCAAGGGCGGATCGCCCGATGTCCGTCCTCCGGGGGGCGAGAGTGCGGAGGAGCTGTGCATCCGCAGCTACAAGGTGCTGCACCGGATGCTGCTTGACATGATGGAATCCGATCTGGAGCATTGTGCCGTGATCACGCATGGCGGCGTGATCAGCAATATGCTCGCGTGCTTTGGCTTGCCGAAGCTGTCGGCAAAGGAAATTTCCTGCGAACCGGGCGAGGGCTTTGAGATCATGTTCACGGCACAGCTCTGGCAGCAGGCACAGGCGTTTGAAATTTTGGGCATGACGCCCTATTCCAGAGATTGATGCAGGGTGGTTCCCCATACATAGAATAGCTGTGGCTATTCCTATTATATAAGGAGGAACCATCATGAATTATCGGGAGCTGTTTGCCTGTACGCGCCGAACCATCCGTGGACAGTATGCACGGGTGCTCGGCATATCCTTGCTGTATCCGCTGGCGTGGCTGTTTTTCAGGCTGTGTCCCTGCATTCTGGCAGCCGTGCTGATCATGCAGGGGCGTATGACGTCTGGAATGCTCATTTTCGGCGGAATGCCGCTGTGGATGGTGTTTTCCGTGCTGTGGTCGGTTCTGCGATTCAGTGTTCTGCTGCCGCTTCGCTGCGGAACTTACGGCAGACTGACGTCGCTGACGGGACTGGAACGCAGAGGGGCGGGCAGAACACGCCTGAAAACCATTGCTGTCTATCTGCGTGCGGTGTGGTTTTTCGCCTGTATTGCCTTCCTGCGTGCACTGGTATTCCTTCCAGTTGTGCTGGGACTGCTGGGGGCGGGAGCGTGTTTCCGATACAGCGTCGGAATGCCCGACGGCGGTCTGCCGCTGTTTCTGGCGGCACAGTGTCTTTGCTTTTCGGCGGCGTGCGGCGTATATTACCTGCGGTTTTCGCTGGGAATTGCCGCTGTGCCGTTTCTCTTTCTGGAGCAGCCGCAGGCATCGCCCTTTTCGGCGGTGCGGAAATCAAGGGCGATGCTCCGTGGGCATTATGCATATTTTGTGCTGCTCATCATCGGGTATCTTCCGGCAATGCTGCCGCTGGTGACCATTCCGTTTCTGCTGCCGCATTTCATGGTGAGCTGTACCCTCTTTCTGCA
This sequence comes from Oscillospiraceae bacterium, assembly GCA_045595985.1. Classification (GTDB taxonomy): domain Bacteria; phylum Bacillota; class Clostridia; order Oscillospirales; family Ruminococcaceae; genus UBA3855. The sequence goes on along the minus strand of JAZOBK010000268.1, from coordinate 741 downwards.
CGTCAGAATGCGTGAATGGGAACAGCAGGCGGAAGTCCGAACCGTGCCGGATGGGATGTCCCCCTTGTGTGCGTGATTGGGTGGAATTTGTAAAAATGGCGAATAATGGGGAAATTTACAGGATTGTCCTTGGAAAAAGCGGTGATTTCCCCCGTATTTCCCTTGCAAATTTTGTGCAAGGCTACAGAATTTGCATTGCAATTGGAACTTGTACCCAAAAAGGGTTGATTTATCTGCAAAGTCTGCTATAATGGATAACAAGTGTTACCGCTTTGTAACCGATGCGATGGAGGGTTTCCGCAAAGCGGACACATGAGAAAGGAGATGCAGACGATGAAAAGACATACAAAGAACCGACGGAAGCGTCGGAACGGCTTTGAGCGTCTGATGGTACAGATCGGTATTATCGTCGTACACAGCCTGCTGGCTGTATGGGGCGTGATCTGGGCGATCATCAGCAGTATTTTCCGGATGTTCTGGTATACGCTCCGACAGATCGGCAGAATTTTCCGTGCATTGGGGCGTAGCATCGGAAGGGCATTTTCCGAACATAACCGTTCCGCACAGGAGATGCTGCGTGAGGTTCGCCATGCAAAGAAGGATGGCGGAAGGCAGTTTGCAAAGCAGGTGGTTCGATTTATCGGACTGTACATATTCGGTGAACACGGCATTCTGCGTACAGGGTTCAATTACCTGATACCCGTGCTTTCCGTTGCGTTTCTGATCGCCGTCGTAAAATAC
>JAZOBK010000267.1:0-4690 GCA_045595985.1 Oscillospiraceae bacterium | reverse complement strand
ACTTATTCAGCGTCCTCAACAGCGTCTTCCACTGCCTCTGCAGCGTCTTCCACTGCGTCAACAACTTCATCCACTACGTCCTCACCGGGGAGAACCACATCCAGATCGTCGCCGCAGCAAGCACACTGTTCACCGCAAGCGATGTCATCCAGACAATCGTCATCAAACTCTGCACTGTCGAAACGCATTCTGCGTTTCTGGTTCTGCTTCTGAATCAGAATAACAACGGCAACGGCTGTTGCAATAGCTGTTGCTGCAATAATTGCGATCAATTTCCAGTTTTTCATAATTATCCTCATTTCTCCGCAGAACATTACATTTCCCGGACTGCTGCGGTCAGTGATTCATTAAAATTCCGGCTTACTTGTTTTAATATATTTATATTATACCATATTTTTTTGCGGATTTCAACACTTTTCAAATATTTTTTATAAATTTTTTGTGAGATACATCAAGATGGAGATTGCGGCAGTCGGAGCAGTTTCACAGCGAAGGATCCTGCTGCCCAGCCACACACGGTGCAGACCTGCCTCCACCGCCTGTTTTGCTTCCTCCTCGGAAATGCCGCCCTCGCTGCCGATGAACAGCCCGATGCGGGATTTTCCTTCCAGCGGCACATCACCGAACCGCACGCCGCCCTCCTCCTCATAGAGCATTACGGAGAGATCCTGCGACTGCATACTTTGCAGGGCTTCTTTCCATGTTATCAGGGGAGCGACCTCGGGGATGATGCCCCTGCCGGACTGCTTTGCCGCAGAAACGGCGATTTTCTGAAGCCGCTGACGTTTTTTCTCAAAATCCGCCTTTGTCGGACGGGAAACACAGCGTGAGGTCAGAACGGGTACGATTTCGCAGGCACCCAGCTCCACAGCCTTCTGCACGATTTCCGAGAGCTTGTCCTGCTTGGGAACCGCCTGATAGAGTGTGACCTTAACACTCGGTTCGGCGGCACAGGGGACGATGGAAAGCGGTTTCAGGTGCACCTCGCTGTCGGTGATGCGGGTGATCTCGCATTCGTAGTCCATTCCCTCGGCACAGACGGTGAGCTGTTCGCCCGTACGCATCCGCAGGGAACGCCCGATATGGTGTGCGTCCTCACCGGTAATGATGATCTGTTCGGAGCTTGCGTGCTCCACAAAGAATCTCGGCATAGCGGCCTCCTACATGACGCAGTAGTACTTGCCGTCGATCTCGAACATGAACACATACTGGTCCTCGACGAGCATGGACGAACCGCCGTTATTATAGCGGATGAGCCACTGCATATCCAGTGCCCAGCAGTTATCCACATCACTCATGAAATCGCCGTTCTCGTCGATCTTGGAAAGGATCTCGATCATCGTATTCAGACCGGAAACGACACGTTCCTGTGTAAAGTCGTCGATGGTGACCATGGCGAATGCAAAGTCATCCGCAGTGATCTCCGCAACGGAACCCTGCAGGGCAACGACCATTTCGTCCATTGTCTTGTACTGTGTGCTGTACACCTCGTTGAGCTGGTAATCGGCGTAGAAATCCAGTGTGGATGCGGCATAGCCTGCACCGTCGCCGTTCTGGATGGCGGCAAGATAATCGGTCAGTGCCGTGAGCTGTGCTTCGTTGACAAAACGTCTGTCGTAGGTAACCGGCACGGCATAGGTGGTTTTCGCTTCACGCATGGTTGCACCGTAGGGGAGATCCTCCTCGGCGATATTTACTTCCTTGTCCATGCATCCGGTGAACATAACTGCACCGAGCATTGCGGCTGTCAGTATTGCACTGATTTTATGTAAGCGGTTCATAGCGGCTTCTCCAATCGTAATAATAAGGGCAACACCGCACAAAGACCGCCTGACAGCTCAGCACGTCATCTGTTTGCATCTTTTCCGGCATCTTGCCCAATTCCTCTTAGCAATACATACAGTATTGCGTCATCGTCATTGGACAATCTGCCAAAAAATCTGCTGCACATCTGACGCACTGTCCTTTGTGCGGTGTTGCCCAAGGAATATTCCCTACTATAACTTTACCACATTACCCCCCATTTGTCAAGGCGGGGAGCCCCCGCCGGCGAGATTGCCTGACAGGGAGTGCCGCTGGTTCCTGTGTCCGCAATGCTCCTTTGACTGCGTCAAGCGGAGCAAAGCTGTTTCCGCTTAGGAGTCTGCCGCTACACCTGCTGTTCCAGCACGACCTTGAGTTTCTTGATGATCTTCTTTTCCAGACGGGAGATGTAGGATTGGGAAATGCCGATTTTCTCGGCAACCTCCTTTTGTGTCTGCTCCCTGCCGCCGTAGAGTCCGAAACGCATTTCCATGATCTCACGTTCCCGTTCGGGGAGGCTCTGTACGGCTGCACGGAGCATATCCCGTTCCGCCTCCCATTCGATGCCACGGTTGACGATGTCATCGTCCGTGCCGAGGATATCCGACAGCAGAAGCTCGTTGCCGTCCCAGTCCACATTCAGCGGCTCGTCAATGGAAATTTCCCCACGGTACTGCGAGGATTTCCGCAGGAACATGAGGATCTCGTTTTCTATGCAGCGGGATGCGTAAGTGGCAAGCTTGATATTCTTCTCGGGGCAGAAGGTGTTCACCGCCTTGATCAGTCCGATCGTGCCGATGGAGATCAGATCCTCAAGGCAGATGCCCGAGGTTTCAAATTTTTTGGATATGTACACCACAAGCCGGAGGTTGTGGGTGATCAGCATTTCTCTTGCAGTGGTATCGCCGCCTTGCAGACGGCGGAATACCGCTTCTTCCTCCTCACGGGTGAGGGGCGGCGGCAGGGTATCCGAACCGTTGATGTAATCCACCGAACAGAGCGGCGGAAACATCCGATCGAGCCATTTGCGGAATCGTGACAGCAATTTCATGGGGATTCCTCCTTTATTCTGTGTCTATTATAAATGCAGCAGCTTGGGGTTGAATATGGCTTTCTGATTTTCACGTTCCCCGATGCCGATGAGGGCATCCACTTTTTTATATCTTCCGCTTTGTTCCGAATAGATGACCACCTCGTCGGGCTGAAACACGGGGATCAGACCGTTTCCCGAAACGGTGGAGCAGGGCAGCAGCCGGAATCCCCTGACGGGTTTCTGAAGATCATACGGAGGGATGTTATGTAATTTTGCGGCGTCGCAGATGATCACGGGTTTTCCGGTGAAGAAATCCACCAGAGAGTTTCCCGTATCCGCAAGGCCCTCCAGCTGAACCGTGCAGCAGCGGTATCGTATGCTGACACGATACCCTTCGTCCGCAGCGTGTGTTCGGTCATGCAGGTACTGCACGGTATGCAGGAGAAGATATCCGCCAATGGTAAACAAGACGAGATGCAGAAGGGATACATCCGGATACCAGCAGGAATTGGCGTGCATCACCCGAACGCCGCAGAGCAGCGAAAGGGCAAGCAGAATTCCTGCAAGTGCAAAGCTGCTGCCGAACAGACAAATACTGCACCAGCAAAGCCGCATACGGTCACGCACACCGAATGCAGCCATGCACAGCAGCACAGCAATGAGCAGCTTGCACAGAACGGAAAGGAGAGTGGGCATGGGCGGCAGGAAGATCATCAGTGTGGAGAGACTTCCCAGTGCCGAAACTGCGAGGCATCTGCAGAACCGCAGACGACTGTGGGTGAGCCGTGCCGTCATACGCAGCAATATGTAATTGACATAGAGATTGAATACGAGCAGCACATCCAGATAGACTGTCTGCATACCGCCACCGCCTTTCTTTCTGTTCAGTTTTATTATACACCGTTTGTCCTGCAAAATATGTCGGATGCGGCGGCGGGGCAGAAAAAATTTACAGCAGCCGTTTCTGCATGGAAAACTGCGGAACTGTGCATACTGACAGGGAGATCACAAAGGAGGTACAGCGTCATGGCATATCATAAAGTCGTCATATCCGGCATCAACACCTCTGAACTGACGGTATTGAAAGAAGATGAGAAAATGGCTCTGCTGCGGGAATTCAAGGAAACGGGCAGTCGGGAGGCAAGGGACAGGCTCATCAAGGGGAATCTGCGGCTCGTCCTGAGCGTCATCCAGCGGTTTGCGGGACGTGGGGAGGATGTGGACGATCTGTTCCAGATCGGCGTTGTGGGGCTGATCAAGGCGATCAACAATTTTGATCTTTCAAAGGAAGTGCGGTTTTCGACCTACTGCGTGCCGATGATCAGCGGTGAGCTTCGCCGGCACCTGCGTGACTACAATCAGATCAAGGTAAGCCGTTCCCTGCGTGATCTGGCGTATCGTGCGATTCAGGCAAAGGAACAGCTCACCAACCGTTTTCAGCGTGAACCGAATATGGACGAGATCGCACAGGAGATCGGGGAAAAACGTGCGGATGTGGTGATCGCACTGGAGAGCATCAGCGATCCCGTTTCGCTGTATGAGCCGGTGTATTCGGATTCGGGGGACACGCTGTATGTGATGGATCAGATCAGCGATAAGAACAGTGCCGAGAACTGGCTGTCCCGTTTTGCGATGCGTGACGCCATGCGTTCGCTTGAAGATCGGGAGAAAACGATTCTGTATCTGCGATTCCTCTGCGGCAGAACACAGGTGGAGGTCGCAAAGGAAATCGGCATCTCGCAGGCACAGGTCTCAAGACTTGAAAAAGGTGCCATTGCGAAGATCAAGGATGCGATTTAGAGCATGGAGATTCCTTATAAATACGTACATTCAGCCCGCCGTAGGCGGGCTGAA
>JAZOBK010000266.1:0-14690 GCA_045595985.1 Oscillospiraceae bacterium | reverse complement strand
GAGGGACTGAAGGAACATATTTATGAGCTTTTCCCCGCCTTCGGCGGGGAAAAGCTCAAGAGAAATGGTAAGCCCCCTCATTTGAGGGGGCTTCTTATGTTGTTTGTCAGTTACGCAACCGGCAGCTTGTCGGTCAGTTTTACGATGAACTTGAGAATGTTCAGAGAATCGTTGGAACTCGGCTTGCCGTCAAGGTCAACGTCGGCATTCTTCTTGCCCTGCTCGGTAAGTTCTGCTGCACCCAGCAGGTTTTTGTTCAATACAATGATGTCCAGAATATCTACCTTGTCGTTGCAGTCAGCATCGCCGTACTTTACATCCGATGCCGGCGGTTCCGTCGTAGGAGGTTCCGTCGTAGGAGGTTCCGTCGTAGGAGGTCCCGTCGTAGGAGGTTCTGTCGTGGGAGGTTCTGTGGGATCTTCTCCGCCCTCACCCATTGTCAGGTACGCAGCGACAACTTCGCCGGTGCTCGGCCACCAGATCTGTACCTGAATTCTATCAACATCCTCCGGAACAGTGTATTCGTAGGTTGCCTTACCCTTATTGTCCGCAGTCAGCGTCCATTCCACCATTTCCCATTCAATTGTGGGTGTGGAATAACCGATACAGCCGTTTGCACCGCTCTTTGACGGGAATTCCATGGCGATGGTTACCTTATCGGCACCCTTTACATCAATAAGCCAGATGCCCGGATTTTCGGGATCGGGAGTTACAGTTGCGGGAGTTCCGAGATCCTCGGGTTCTGTTGTCGGGGGAAGTACGGGATTGGAAATATCCGCACCGCTGATCTCTACGAAAGCTTTCTTCAGTTCCTGATCCACCATCTGGTATGTGGAACGGTCATAGTGTACGTCGGTAATATCCCAGAGAATCGGGCAAAGCTGACGTGTATAAGCTGCTTCACAGACGGACTTGAGGAACAGACGAACGGAATTAGCGTCCTTGTTCTTCTTCGGACATCCGTATTCACCGATGATAACGGGAATACCCTTGTCCACAAAATTGGTCTTCATCATGTCCATCCAGCCGTTAAGCTCATTGAAATCCGCATCAGTACCCCATGTCGGCATTGCCTTGCCCCAGTCTGCGTCTTCTTCAAGAATCGCAAAACCGGCAGGTGTATAGTAGTGTACGGATACTGCACAACGCTTTGCAGGATCGTTGGGCATCTTGAACATGGGATCGCAGGTAACGTCAATACCTGTGTTGTAACCGGAGATCAGCAGATGACGCTTTGCGTTGTTTCCGCCGGAATTTCTGACGATGTCAACGAAGGTCTGGTTGATCTCGTTTACCAGAGCGTAGGATTCATCTTTGCCGTTTGTGCCTGCCCACTTGTTCCAGAGGGTTTCCCAGCCGAGTTCCTCGTTCTGGGATTCAAACATCAGATAATCGCCGTAATCCTTGAAATTAGCACTGATCTGCGTCCACATTGCCTTGTAACGCTTCATACATTCGGTCTTGTTTTCAGGGAATTTATTTACCCAGCCGTTGTCCCAGTGAATGTTGATGATGGCATACATACCGGTATCCAGCGTCCAGTCAACAACCTGTGTGATTCTTGCCATCCACTGTTCGTTGATCTTGTAATTGCCGTCCTGCACCATCATATTTGACCATGCGATCGGAATTCTCAGTACACCGAAGCCCTCGTTCTTGTAGCCCTGAATGATCTCACGGGTGATAACAGGGCTTCCCCAAGCGGTTTCATAAGCAGAGGTGGTGCCGTCACCCCACTGGTCGATCCAGTCGCCTGCGGAATCGAAGGTGTTGCCGAGATTAATGCCGATGCCCATGTCCTTAACCAGTTCCATGGTCGTGATTTCACGCATCGTTCCTTCCGCTGCAGTAGTGGCAACACTTGATGGCAAGAACAGTGTGCACAGCAGCATTACTGCACAGAATGCAGCAGAAATTCGCTTCATAAGCATAATGATTCCTCCTTGTAGAAATGAACAGATTGATAACTTAATTGTAACATACATAAACAGTGAATGAAATAACAATTTCTGCTTTTTTCTATGTTGTTTTTTGCGGAATTTTTATAAAATACGTTGATTTTAGTATTGCAATTTTTGACATAGTGTGCTATAATGTAAGCAGAAATTGTAATAAATGAGGTGTATATATGGAAATTCACAGTGTAGGTTACCATCATATTCATGGAAAGGACTTTGTGGTGGATCGTCCGGATGGCTGCGGGTGGAGCTGGCTGTTTCTTTTGTTCAAGAGCCCTGCGGTAGTGCGGCTTGACGGAAAGGATACCGTTGTCAGGGAAAATACGTTTCTCCTGTACAGCGGATTTGCACCGGAATATTATCGTGCACACGGAGAGGAATTTATCAATGACTGGTTTCACTTTACGGTGGAACCGATGGATGAACAGCTGTTTCAGGAGCTGGACATTCCGCTGAACCGTCCTGTCCCGTTGGAGAATCCGGAGGAGATCTCCACACTCATCCGTTCCATGACGCATGAATTCTATACGGGAAACCTTTACAGTGCGGATCTGGTGGAACTGTACATGAAAACGATGTTTTTCAAGCTCAGCAGGCTTTTGCATTCAAATGTGCGTTCACTGCCCGAGGGTAGTTCTTCACGCTATGACAGCATGATCTATCTGCGTGAGGAGATTTACCGCAACATCCAGAAAGTCGGAACGGTCAGCGAAATGGCGAGAAGTATGTCCATGAGCCAGTCGGCATTCCAGCATACCTATAAGAAGATTTTCGGAACGAACGTGATGACGGATGTCAGCCGTGCCAGAATCCAGCGGGCACAGATGCTGCTGGCGACGACAAATCTTCCGCTGCGGCAGGTTGCCGAACGCAGCGGCTACAGCAGCGAATTCCATCTGATGCGGCATTTCAAGACGCATACGGGGCTGACGCCGACGGAGTATCGCAAAAAGTCGAGATGATCGGGAAACCTTTGTGATAATGCTGCGGAAGCATGAAACAGCGTTTCCCGGCATATTATGCAGGTATCATTATGCCGAAAGGAAATACAAACTATGAATATCGAACTGCAAACGATCAACGAAAAACTGCTGACAGATCCTCACGGATTTGTCCTTGAAACGGACAATGCCTATCAGCAGCAGCTGTCGGGAATTGCCGATGACATTGCGGCACACCGTGAGGAACGGCCTATCATCCTGCTGTCGGGGCCGTCGGGTTCGGGAAAAACCACCACGGCACAGATGCTTGAGAAGATCCTCGATGAGAGGGACATTGAAACGCATACACTTTCACTTGACAATTATTTTCATTCACTGACGGATGAGGAAAGAGAGATGTTTGCACGGGGCGAGCTGGATCTGGAATCCCCGAACCGTGTGGACAGTGAGTTTCTCAGTCGTCAGCTTGCCGAAATCGAGTTGGGCAATCCCGTGGAACTGCCGATGTATGATTTCAAGGAATCCGTTCGTGTGATGAACGGAAACATCCTGCACCGCAAGCCCGGTGAACTGGTCATTCTGGAGGGAATTCACAGTCTGAATCCCGATGTGATTCGCATTCCGGATAAGAAAACAGCAAAGATCTATGTCAGTGTCCGCACGAGAATTACAAAGAACGGGGAAATTCTCCATCCGTCCAAGATCCGTCTGATGCGGCGTATGGTGCGTGACCGACTGTTCCGCAAGCGTTCTCTGGAGGATACGCTGATGATGTTCCGCAGCGTGGAGGAGGGCGAAAACAAGTACATTATGCCGTATAAGTATCGTTCCACCTACGATGTGGATACATTTATGGCGTATGAGCTTGGTGCTTATAGGGATCATCTGCTGAAAGATCTGATGGAAATGACGGGGGAGCCCGAGATTCGTGATGCAGTCGCATTCCTTTCGGAGATAGAAGCGATGCCGATGGGGGCACTGTCCGAGCATTCTTTGATTCGGGAGTTTGTAGGAAGTTAAGGCAACCCTGCATAAAGACCAAGCGGTCATAGGATTTATAATAAGAACGGAGGTACAGTATGAAACGAGCAAAATACATTTTATCTGCAATTCTGGGTGTGACGATGGCGGTAACGGGTATGACGCTGCACGCATCTGCCGCCCAGCAGCTTGTGGGGTATTTCGGTGATGTTACGGGTGACGGTGAGCTTTCGGCTACAGACGTCATAAAGCTGCAGAAACATCTGCTGACGCTGGAAAGACTTGACAGTGAGCTTGCCGTCACACTTGCAGATATGAACGAGGATGACAGCATTAACGCTTTTGACCTCGATATTCTGAAACGAACTGTGCTCAAAAATGACTGGCGTGGAATGTATGAGGAAGTTCCGGATCCCACCGAACCGTCGACAGAGCCGCCCACGGAAGCACCGATGATTCCGGCGGTTGCACATAATATATATTCGTCCCTGCCGTCACAGGGCAAGGGGAATCTGGTGATTTTCTATGTGGATTTCCCTGACTGCCGCTATACGGTGGATTTCACCACGGAACAGATTGCCGAGATCGCATTCGGCGAGGAAGATACCTCCGACAGGAATTATCCTTTTGACAGCATCAGTGCTTTCTACAAACGCTCCTCCAAGGGCGTGATGGATCTGGAGGGTTCGGTTTTCCGCTATACCACAAATGAAAATCGTTCTGCCTACGATGAGGATAAGGAAAAGCTTGCCAGAGAGTGTTACAATGCCTTCAAGGACAGTGAGGATTTCAGTCGCTTTGATGCGAACAGTGACGGCGTGATCGATGCAACACTTTTCACGGTTCCGACAGCAGCAGGGGATGACCACTGGTGGCCGCAGGCAGGCGGATTCTTTGACTACGATTATACCGTGGACGGAATGTCGATCGGTCATATGATTACGGGCAATGCACAGATCGAAAGTGCAACGGAATACAAGAATTTTGTCAGCAGCTATCTGCATGAGCTGGGACACTGTATGGGCATTCCCGACTATTATTTGTATTATAGTGATGATTTCGAGGGATTCCACGGCAATGCGGGTACGGAGCTGATGGATGTGGACGCTTACTCGGATTTCGGCTGCTTCTCCAAGCTCATGCTTGGCTGGTACCGAGAGGATCAGGTGGCTGTGTATGATGCATCACAGGGTTCGCAGACCTTCCTTCTGAACAATGCCCAGACAAACGAGGGCAACTGTGTGATCATTCCCTACGGAAAACTGGATGACCGCTATTTTTCGGAATATTTCATCATTGAATATATTACCCCCGACGCCAACAACAGCGGCCTGCAGCGTGATATGTGGTGGCAGGAGGTCGGCAGCGGTGTGCGTGTATTCCATGTGCAGGCGGAGATCTCCACGGACTACTGGTGGACGTTCTTCCGTTATGAGAACGGCTCGGAATTTACCGGCTATGAAGACAGTGGGCACCGTCTGATACGCCTTGTCAACGACGGAAAGGGCGTATACAAGACGGGAGCAGTGATCAACGGCAGCACCCCCGGCTTTGGCTGGTATGACTGGAACGGAAACGAATCTGTCAACCCCGGCGTGAGCATTTCCGTCGGAGAACTCGTGAACGGACAGTACAGTATCACAATTTCTCCCCAATAAATTTATGCAGGATGCCGAACTTGAATGAGATTTCCAATATTTCCCTCTCCGGGTTGTTTGATAAATAAATACACACTTCGGGAGGGCGATACTATGAAACACAGAATGACAAAATTACTCTGCATCTCCGTTTTTGCAGCAATGCTGCTGCAATCGGGCATTCCCTGCTTTGCAGAACCACTGCCGCCGGAGATCGTGGAAGGAAAATACGGCGTGCTGGAATACAATGTCGTGGACTCGCAGTACATCGTTATTACGGGCTGTGAGGAGGGCGTGACGGAGTTTGAGATCCCGATCAAAATCGAGGGGTATCCCGTTGAGCATATTGAGGCATCCAATTTCAGCAGCCCTACATTGACCGCCATTACGGTCGAGGAGGGACACAAGAGGTTTTCCTCCGTGGATGGAGTTCTGTTTGATGCATCGGGATCACGTCTGTACCGTTATCCCTTCGGGAAAGGCGAAGCCTACACAATTCCCGAGGGTACGCTGTATATTGAAAACGGTGCTTTTATGGGACTGGACATGGAAGGGAATGTGAATCTTACGCTGACAGAAATCATATTCCCGGAAAGTCTGCTGAAGATCGGATACTATGCATTTTCGGGCTGCAGCGGGCTGACATCCGTCGCATTTCCGGATGCGTGTACCTATCTGGGATCCTTTGCATTTCTGGGCTGTATGTCGCTTGAATTCGTTTCCCTCGGTGAAAGTCTTGGGGCAATTCAGAGCAATACATTCGACGAATGCCCGAAGCTTGCAGAGCTTTCTGCGGACGACAGCCGTTATTTCACCGTAAAGGACGGCGTTCTCCTGAGCAAGGACGGAAAAACGCTGGAGCTGTATCCCCCTGCAAGGGAGGGGGCTGCGTATACCGTCCCTGATGGTGTGACTCGCATCCGTGGCGGTGCATTCTCTCACTGCAATTCTCTGGAGGAGGTCATCTTCCCTGACAGCCTTGAACAGCTCGATGGAACAACATTTTATCACTGCCCCCTGATCAGAAGCATCATCATTCCCGAGGGCGTGACGTCTTTCAGTACGCTGTGCAGCGATTGTGATGCTCTTGAAACGGTGTACATTCCCTCCACCGTGGAGTATATCGGCTATTCGGCACTAAGAAACTGCCCGAACGTAACGGATGTGTATTACAATGGCTCCAAGGCAATGTGGGAAAACGTCAGCAATTCCCATCCGCTTTCAAAGGAGCATACTGTGCATTACCGTGATGTTACGGTTTACGGTGATCTGAACGGTAATGACGGTGTGGATGTTCTGGACTGCATCCTACTGCAAAAGTATCTGCTTGGTAAATACGAAGCGGATGAAAATCAGTGTGCATTTGCCGATATGAACGGTGATGGTGCAGTGAATGCCTTTGACTTGGCGATTTTGAAACAGATGTTGTTGAGATAACGAAAAATGCTCCGTAGTAAAAACTGCGGAGCATTCTTTTTTATTGAGCAGCTGCGTCGCAAATCTGCACAGAGGTCTTTTCTCTGCCGAAATACTTTCTGTACGTCAGCATGAACAGCACCACTGCAACTGCTGTTGCCAGATAGTCCGTTACGGGCTGTGCCATGGCAAGCGTCTGTGCGGTATGGAATGTGTTAAGAATCAGAATTGTGGGCAGGTACAGAATACCCTGACGGCTGATGGAAAGGATGAGGGCGGGCAGGGCTGCACCCGTGGATTGGATAGCGTTGATCAGCACAAAGAGAATTCCCATCACAGGGCCGGAATAAATATAGATCCTTGCAAAGGACATACTGAATTCATAGGCATCCGGATTGTCCAGAAATGCCGTAACCAGCGGCCCCGCAAATACATAGCAGATGACCGTCATGACCGCACTCATGCCGAATGCGAGGCAGAGGGAGAATTTCAGTACTGCCATGTAACGTTCACGGTTTCTGGCACCGAAGCAATAACCCAGCAGCGGCTGAATGCCCGTGCCCAGACCGATGAGGAGCATGACTACGATCATGTTGACCTTCATTGCAACGCCCAATCCTGCAACAGCCATGTCACCGTGCTGCTGCATCAGATTATTGATGACCATGTTGGATACGCTCATGAGCATACTGTTGAGGGATGCGGGAATGCCGATCGCACATACGCCTGCAGCAATGCCGTTGCGGATGCGGAAATGCTTCGGATGGATGGAAAGGATGGATTTTTTGGAAAGCAGATGACACAGATAAATCGCTGCGGAAACCACATTGCCGAGCACAGTTGCAATGGCTGCCCCCGCCACATCCCAGCCGAAACTCAGAATCATGATGGGATCCAGGATGATGTTGACGGCATTGCCAATGATCATGCCCGCCATGGCAATAATGGGTTTGCCCTCGGCACGGATGATGTTGCTGAATGTGTTGCTGAGGATCAGAAACGGAATACCTGCCGCAACAATACTAAGGTATTCGGCTGTGTAATCAAGTGTATCCGGACTTGCACCGATGAGCAGGGCAACGGGACGGCTGAAGATCCAGATGGCGATCATGGAAAGGATTCCGACGCAAAGTCCCGTCCAGAAGCAGAACGAGGAGATGCGTCTTGCTTTGCGTTCATTGCCCTCGCCGAGGGTACGGGAAATCAGCGACGTACCGCCGATGCCAAAAAGCATACCCACTGCCATGAACAGCAGAAATGCCGGTGTTGCGATGGAAACCGCCGCTACCATGTAGGGGTTGTTTGTCTGACCGATAAAAAAAGTATCTGCCAGATTGTAGAGCAGCACCATGATCATACTCACGATGGAGGGAATGGCGTTGCTGATAACTGCCTTCGGAACGGGAGCGTTCCGGAATAATTCAAGTGTTTTATCCTGCATATTTGACTCCTTTGATGAAAATCACCTTTACTTCGTATATAATTGTATACCTCTGCTTGGAATTTGTCAAGGCTTGCAGAGAAATTCCACACACCATGCAGAATTCATAGAGTTGAATGCTGTTTTCTGGTGAAAATGCACAGGCTTGCAATTGATGGCGAAATATGCTATAATAAGTGCAGAGTGGGGACATGATACCGGTATGAAAATAAATTCCTATGCAGCTTGCATGGAAAGGAGAGAGGTTATGTACAGAAAAACAGCAATGCTCTGCATCTGTATGCTGCTGACAGCGGTATTTGGCGGATGCAGCAATCACACAACGAATTCTTTGGAAAGTGCCGCACAGCCCGATGCGACAGCTGCCACGGAAGCCGTTTCACGCAATCTCTATTACGCCAAAGGCAACGGCACGGTGGATCCTGCAAAGCTGGGCAGTTTCCGTGCACAGCTGGAAGCGGATGGCTACAGCTGGAATGAGGTTTCTCTGACGGAGATTCCTGCCGATGCCGATGCCGTGATCCTCAATGCCCCGAAACAGGACATTACAAGCGAAGAACTGGAGCACCTTGACGATTATATGGATCAGGGCGGACACCTGCTGCTTCTGCTGCCTGCAAATGAGGAGGAAACACGTTACAAGTACCTGGGCAGATTCCTTGAGCCGTATTGCATGGTGCTCGATTATGACCGCATCCGTGAAACGGATACGACGCGTATGGTGAACGGTGATCCCTATTATTTCCGTGCGGATTTCATTTCACGTCCCGACAAGATGCCTGTGTATTCGGCAATTGAGGATACGGGAGCTGCTTCTCTGCACAATGCACGAAGCTTTTATTATATCGTGCATGACCTCGTCAGCCGTGTAAAACAGGATGTTATGCTGAAAACATCCGCATCCGTTGTCGGTGAACCGTACGGCGGCGATGAGGATGATCCCATTATTTATGAGGAAACCACACTCAACGTCATGGGGTATGCCCGTGATGAATCAAGGGGGAATTCCTCTGTGGTTTTTGTTGGTGCAGGCGATTTCCTGCTCGATGAGAATTATGCGGACGAAAATTCAGCTTACATGGTTTCCATGATCCATAGCTCGCTTGGCTGGTTTGTGCAATATTGATCTGTGTTTTTGAGTTGTTGAAATTAATTTATAGAAAATTCATAAAAACTATTGCAAAAAGTAAAGATATATGATATAATTATATTGATTCGGGCGAATTGGGATAACATGATATAAGATGTTCGCCCGAACTGTGACATACTAATCCGACAGGAGCCATAGTCAAGCTGGGGGTGGAACAAGTGAAAACATACAATCATATCTATGAAACAATTACTGATTTTACGACATTTCTGAACACAAACAAGATTGATTCCGCAGAGAAAATGCTGGTACGCATTCACTCTGCTGTTCACGATGCAGATGCAATGAAACTGCTTTTACCCGAACTTCGCAGTCTGCTTCCGAACGCCGTATTCATCGGCTGCAGCTGCGAGGCTGTGATCTGTGACGGAAAATGCAAGAGTGACGTCTGCATGATTTCCATCACGCTGACCGGCGGGTGCTATGTGAAAAGCACGCATATCGGGTGTTTTTCGGATGGCACAGTGGTTTCCGGTGAGGAGCTTGCCGAGCGGGTAGCTGAGGAGCTGCAGCTTCACGGCAAAAAAGGACAGCTGATCGTCTTTCTCCCGCAGCGGTTTTATCGTGCGTCAAGGTTTGCGGATGCGATCGACAGACTGTGTCCGGATATCCGGCTGATCGGCGGCATTGCCAATGATGCACTGGTACAGATCGCAGCGGAGGGCAGGATTGTGGATGAGGGATTTACGCTTGCGGATGATTTCTGCGGACAGGCTGAGCTTGTGGCAGCGGTCATTTCCGATCCCCAGATGTACTGTTACGAAACCTATTCGCTTGGCATGGAGCGTATCAATAATCCCAGATTGGTGAGTTCCTATCAGGGCAATGTGATCTATGAGGTGGGAGGCAAAACGCCGCAGCAGTGGCTTTCGAAGCTCAGCAACAACAGCATTACCAAGGAAAATCTGGATGCCATTCGTATTTTTACGATCGTACGAACAAGCAGAAGCGACTGTGCATGGCCGATGGCTTTTTTTGGCGGTAAGGGCGAACAGGATGCGATCATGATCCTCGATGAGCTGGAAGAAGGCGAGAGCGTTGCACTCGGATATATCAGCCCGAACAACGTTGTGGATGAAGTTGTGTGTATGTACCGTAATCTCAAAAAACAGCCTACCGAATCCATACTCGTCTACAGCTGCACGCAGCGACTGAAGATCCTGCAGAACTGTTCTGCATGGGAGATGGATCCGCTGACGACTACCACGGCATCCGGTGCATTCCTCGGCGGTGAGTTTTTCTATGACGGCAGACATAACCGCTTTGGAAACTGCAATTTTGTTGTTTCTTCGATTGCATCGGAGAAGAAGTATCTGAAAATGAATCTGCATGGTTTGTCCATGACCAGCCACCTGCACCTTGATAATGAACATCTGATCGAATACCTGTCAATCAGTTCATCAAACCCGGCGGGTAAGCTCAGCGATTTTCACCAGGAGATGAAGTCCCGTCTGTACGCCAATCAGGAAATGAAGATCGGCAGACTCTCAAAGCTCAACTACGATATGCTGGTGCATGGCATTAATAAGCTGTGTATGATTTCCCTGCGGAATGCGAGTGAAATGATTGCCTATGCGGGCTTCAGTGCCTATGAGAAACTGCTCTGGAACATTCTGGAAATGATGAAGGCGTATCTCAAGGAATACAAGATCTGGTACTATATTTCCGAACAGGGAGAGCTGCTGGTATCTGCCAATGATGACATCAGTGCGGAAATGTTTGAGATTCTGATGCAAAAGATGCAGGAGCATTTGTCGATGGCAGAATACTATCGTCTGCCGCCGGTATATGAATTTTGTCTGGTACTCAATGAAACCAATCTGCTGCGTTATGCGAAAGTCGTGCAGAGTGTACTCCATTCACGCAATGACCGTGATTTTCTGGTGTATTCTTCCGATATGGGCATGGAGGAGAACAGCATCCATGACGTACAGATGGTTCAGGTAATTCGTGAGGCGATCCTTGGGGATTATGTGCAGCCATACTATCAGGGAATCTATGATAATACCACAAAGAAGATCACTATGTTTGAAGCATTGATGCGTCTTACCGATGCGGATGACAGGGTGTACAAGCCGAATGATTTTCTTGATGTGGCAAAGAAATATGGACTGTACCGTCAGCTTTCCAGACGGATGGTCAGCAAGGTCATGGAGGAGTTTGAGAACCGTGATACACAGGTGACCATTAACATCACCATGCAGGACATTCTGGATGTAAAGATGACGGATCTGATCTACTCATGGATGAAGTCCGCACATTGTCCGCAGAATTTTGTATTTGAAGTCGTGGAAACCGAGGACATCAATGATTACGACGCCATTGCTGAGTTTGCACAGCGTATTCATGCGTATGGCGGACAGATCGCACTGGATGATTTCGGCAGCGGTTTTTCCAATCTGATCCATGTGATCCGCATGGACATGGATTATCTGAAGATCGACGGCGGCATTATCAGCAAGATCTGTGAGGATGAGGAGTGCCGTCAGCTGCTGGAGATCGTTTCGATCTGGTGCAGGATGCGTGGCAAGAAGGTCATTGCGGAGTATGTGGAGAATGATGACATTCAAAATATTCTTTGCGAGAATCAGGTGGCATATTCACAGGGATACCTGTTTTCAAAGCCCAAAGAGCATATCAGTTTTGAACTCGAAAGCAATGCATAAACATACGCCCCATACGCTGGCGGAATCAGCGTATGGGGCAGAATAACAGCCGAAGAAGTAGCTTCTTCGGCTGTTTGTGTTTTATTGGAATTGAAAGTCTTGTGCTCCGCCCGGGAAACCGCCCTGCGGCGGCTGCATTCCTTCCGGCATGGATGGGTTGCCGTTTTCATCGGTGGGCATTTGCATATCCGGGAATCTGTCGCCCCGACCGCCGCCCTGCGGAGGCTCCATTCCCTCCGGCATGGATGGGTTGCCATTTTCATCCGTGGGCATTTGCATATCCGGGAATTTATCGCCCCGACCGCCGCCCATACCGCCGCCGTGGAATCCGCCGTTCATACCGCCTGCCGTGCCGATGTAGGAGATCGTATCCTCCACAGTAAAGCTTATATTTTCGGTATCATTGGTGTAAATGGTGTAGGTTTCGCCGTTTTTGAGATCGGAGTTGCTGACAATAACGGAATTGAACTGCTTAACTGGTGTGTGGCTCACGATTTCCTTGCCGCTGCTGTCAACGATCTTCACGGTCGTTCCATTCTGCTGCGTGCTTTCCAACGTGATCACTGCGGTGTTCTGTGAACCCACAGGATATTCCGCCATACCCGAACTGCCTGCTGCGACCAGCAGACCGCCCGTGCAATAGATCCTGCCGTTGCTGTCGAGTGCACCGTTGCCGCTGTTGGAGGGACCGTCCACGATGACCTTGCCGCCGCTGACAAGCAGATCGCCGTTGGAATCCAGCCCGTCACCGTTGGCGTTGACATAGACTGTGCCGCCTAAGATTTCTACGGCACATCCATCCGAATAAGTGCCCATTGCACCCTGTGAGGTGCCATCGCTTGCATTGAATCCGTCGTCGGATGCCGTAACATCAAGTGCCGCACTGCCGCTTACACGAATGCCTGCGGCTTCAATGCCCTCGTTTGATTTCACGATATGAACTGTACCGTCCGTAAAATCCGCAAGTCCGTCTGCGTGTATGCCGTCACTGCCAGCTTTGATTTCGGTGTTTCCGCCGCATATACACAGATCCGCATTGGAATGCAGACCGTCATCCGCTGCATCCACAGTGAATTCACCGTCGGAAATGTACAAAAGTGTACCGGCTTTGATCCCCTTGACGCTGACGGAGGTATCCTCCGTTGTTTCGGTTTCATCATAATTGCCCCAGTTGCCGAAGCCCCCGAAACCGCCTCGACCGCCAAAATCCTGATTCTGCTTCGGTTCTGCATTGGCACTGCCGCCGCCCGAAGTAATGCGGAATGTACCGCCTGCGGCAATGAATTCAGTTTCCGCCTGAATGCCGTCCTCCTGTGCATCCACCGTGATCGTGCCGTTCTGCACATAGACAAATCCGCGGCCTGCATCCTCGGCGTTGGTGGATTTGATGCCGTCGCCGCCTGCATTCATCGTAATATCTCCGCCTGCGATCGCCACATAATCCTTACCTTTAATGCCATTGCCGACGGATGAGATCAGCAGTGTACCTCCCGTGATGACGATGTCATCCTTGCAGGTAATACCTTCGTTATAATTGCCGTTGACGGTGAGCTTTCCGCTGCCGTTGACAGTCAGGCTGTCCGCACTGAAAATGGCGGCGTCCGGCTCATTATCGCCATCGTTGGCATACACATAGGCAGTCCCGTCGGAAACGAAATTCTCTGAGCCTTCTGCAAGCGTCAGAAAGCATTTCTTCGCCTGCTGTACATAGATTGGTGCAGAATCCGAACAGGAGAGGGAAACTCCGTCCAGCACCAGCTGTACCTTCCCCGGAGAATTTACGAGGATCTGCCCGTCATTGAGTATGCCGGAAATCCGATATACGCCCTTGTCCGTAATGGTGATATCCGAACCGCTTATGGTAACACCGCTGCCTGTTACGGCTGCGGAATCGCCGCTGCAGGTGATCTCCGCAATCGGGGAATCATAGCTGCCGCTAAGATCTCTGTCTGAGAATATGGAAGAAATGTCACTGGTGCAGGCAGGGGGTTCAGCGGTCAGCAGTACTGTGGGGATATTCTGAACCTGTGATTTGTTTTTGTCCTGTTCGGGTTTGTTCGATGCCGAAGCAGATTCTGTGGGCATATCGGCAGAGGATCTGGTTTCCTGCGTGCTGCAGCCCGTCGCGAGCAGTGCGAATACCATTGCCGCACTGCATAATTTTCGTACATTGTAATTCATCAAATGAACACCTCTTTGAAATGTTCTCAATCCCACCCATGGTTATCTTTCTGTTTTTATTTTAAACCTGCTTTGTGGGCATTTGGTGAAATTCTGTTTAAGTCTTTCCGAAAAATGGGTGTCCTCAAGCTTTTTCTTCAGTGACTCCCACCATTCCAGACATTTGAATTTCACCTCAAATTTCGGTGCGTTTTCCAGTATGTCCGAGGTTTCTTCATCAAAATAAGTTTCCGTGATCTCTGTATCGGCGATCACATCCGCAGCCGCAGGAATGCACAGCGGCGGATACATCACGCACCACCAGTTCTGTCCCTGTGCT
>JAZOBK010000265.1:0-10979 GCA_045595985.1 Oscillospiraceae bacterium | reverse complement strand
TCAGCCTGTCAACAAAGAGAAATGTATTCTTCTTCTGCTTTTTGCTGTACAGCCTTTAAATTCATAATTTGCTTCTTTAGTTCTTCTCTATTCTCGTCAGAAGAATCCATAGTATTAACCACACATTCCATGCTCTCAATGACATCGCATATCGCTGCAAACAGCATAAAATACTGTTTTTCATAGTCTTGCATATTATCACCTCCCCAACAATTATTATGCCACAAATTGAGCCAAATGTCAATGGCTCAATTTGTGGCATGGTAAAATAGAGAAAACAGCAGGAGGTTTTCTCTATGGAATACGAACGCATCCGCAATCTTCGTGAAGATGCGGACATGACACAGCAGCAGATGGCGGATCTGCTGTTCATAAATCGACGTACCTATTCGGGCTACGAAACAGGTGTGCGGATGATCCCGACCGAGGTGCTGGGGAAAATCGCAGATATATTTCAGACGAGTGTGGATTATCTGATGAACCGCACAGATGTGAAGAAACCCTACCCAAAGAAAAAATAAAGAGCAGGGGGCTTATCACCCTCTGCTGAGACTGTCCAAAAACTATAATTGCTCTTGAGCTTTCCCCCGCCGAAGGCGGGGGAAAGCTCATAAATACGTTCTTCCAGTCCGCCTGCGGCGGGCTGGAAGAACGCTGAAAACTACTTTCTCAACAAGCTGAGCAGAGGGCTTATCGCCCTCTGCTTTTTTATCGCAGTCCCATACTGTTATTCAGCACAAGCGTACTGTACAGGAACAGCACGTCCTGTCCCTTGAATTCCACCAGATTGCCGAGCATTGCACTCTGCACATAGCGGATGTCCACCACTGTGATCTTCGCATAGCCCTCCGCCAGCAGCGGCACAAGGCTTGAACCGAAGGAATCACGGAATACGATCAGTTCCCTGTCCGTTTCGGCGTTCGGATTCTCCACCGTCAGCAGAGCGTCCGAGCCGCACAGGAACATCTCATAGGGATCACGCCCCTTGGCAGCTTCCATGTCGTACATGAATTTCTCCACGGGCAGCCCCGTGTCATAGCTTGTCACAATACAGCCGTCCAGTACGTCGCTTGTCAGATACTGCAGCGTGTCCGGTTTCACGGGCAGTGCAAGCTGTCCGTAATACACCCCGTAGAACGGATTGTCCAGCGTCTGCGTCCGGTATTCTCCCGTAAGCTGCACGCCCATTGCATCTGCAAGCGTTGCGGCTACATCTCCGATGCGTTCCTGCCGCCAGTGGGTGTCGGTCCGGTAGTAATCCTCCAGCTCCAGACAGGGGAAAATGTCGATATACTGCATATATTCCGTCTGTTCCCGCATTTCGGAAACAAGCTCGTCATAGTCCATCACAAGCCTGCCCTCACCGAGGAAATAATGCTTGTCGGGAACGATGGAGAAATACACCTGCGAACCCGATTCCTTGAGGAATTTGTCATAAATGAAATCAAATTTGCCCGCCGCATTTTCAAGCATCTCATCCTGCAAAGGGTACTCCATCTTCGCAAGATAGCCGTTTTTCTGATACAAACCGTTATTGTCAAGCTGGACAAATGCCCCCAGCTTTGCCGCCGACTGCAGCGTGCGGAATCTGTCACGCAGGGGGAACTGGTCCATGGCGTAGGTTTCAAAATCCGTCATGAATTTGCCCGAAAGCACGGTTTCAGCGGAAAATTCCGGCATCTTGGCAAGTACTCTGCGTTCGCTCTCGGAAAAGTCCGTATCACCTCCGAACCAGCTCCAGAGGGAAAGTCCCGCCAGCAGTGCCGTCATTGTACCGAAAACAACGCCGTTTCTGATCTTTTCAATCATCTCCCCACCCCCTTAAAAACGGAAATACAGGAACGGATTAAACGAACCGTTCACAAGATACGAGGTTGCCGTCAGCAGGAATGCCGCAAGACCCAGCGGCTCGATGACCGCCATCACAACGCCTGCCTTGTTCTGCACGGCAGAAGCGATCTTCTTCGGCAGGGGTGTTGCTCCGATGCACGCCAGTACCAGAATTACAGCATAGCTGCGGAGATAGTACAACGCTTCAGCGGAAACAAGGGGAAGTCCCCTCAGACCTGCCATGCCAAGAATTTCCTGCCATGCCTGTCCCATATCGGCTGCACCGAAAATGACAAAACTCACCACCGCCAGAATCAGTACATAGATGTGGCTGAGCACCTTTGATTTTTTGAGGTGTTTCAGCAAAAACAGCTTTTCCGCAACGAGGAACACAGCAAAAAACAGTCCCCAGACAATGAAATTCCACGCCGCACCGTGCCAGAAGCCCGTGAGCAGCCAGACGATGAGGATGTTCCGCAGCCAGCGGAGCTTTGAGCCGCGGTTGCCGCCCAGAGGAATGTACACATAATC
Organism: Oscillospiraceae bacterium; assembly: GCA_045595985.1. Lineage (GTDB taxonomy): Bacteria > Bacillota > Clostridia > Oscillospirales > Ruminococcaceae > UBA3855. The sequence continues at coordinate 8,618 of JAZOBK010000265.1, read as the reverse complement.
CCTGAACCACGAGCCGAGGGAAATATGCCATCTACGCCAGAATTCCGTCACGCTCGCCGAAATGTACGGATAGTTGAAGTTCTCCATAAAATCAAAGCCGAAAAGCTTGCCAAGACCGATCGCCATATCGCTGTAGCCCGAAAAATCGAAATAGATCTGCAGCGAATAGGAAATGGCGTACAGCCAGCAGAACAGCACGGAGTTGTCTTCCGTTGCATGGAATTCCGCACAAAGCTCACCCAGAGCATTGGCAATGAAAATTTTCTTGGAAAGACCGAGGATGAATCTGCGGATTCCCAGTGCCGCACCCGAAATACTGTGCGTGCGTTCCGAAAGCTGCAGTGCCACGTCCGAATACCGCACGATCGGGCCTGCGATCAGCTGCGGAAAGAGCGAAACATAGGCTGCCAGCGAAATGGGATTCCGCTGTGCGGCAACGTCGCCCCGATATACGTCGATCGTGTAGCTAAGGATCTGGAATGTATAAAAGCTGATGCCGATGGGCAGAGCAAGCCGCAGCATCGGAACGGAAAGTCCCGTGGCAGCGTTGAAATTCTCGATAAAGAAATCGGCATACTTGAAGTATCCCAGAAATCCGAGACTCACGATTGCGGAAATCCAGAGCGTCACCTTTGCCCCTGTTTTTCCACGGAATTTCTCGATCAGCAGTCCGCAGACATAGCCGCAGAGGATGCTCAGAATCATGAGGACAACGTATTTCGGCTCACCCCATGCGTAAAACGTCAGGCTCGCAATGAGCAGCACCGTGTTTTTGAGCACCTTGGGCGAAATGAAATATAGGATCAGCACGCAGGGCAGAAAATAATACAGAAATGTAATGCTGGAAAAAAGCATATTGCACCTCCTTGGAAAAATTCCCCCGCTTTGCAGCGGAGGAATTTCGCTGTTCTTAACCCTCGAGAGACTTCGGGCACATTACAAAGAATACCTTGCTGCCCACCTGCTCAACCACAGTTTCCTCTGCTTCTACGCAGATGTTCCATCTGGGATCCGCATTGTCCTTGAGTGTCTGTACGAAAGCTGTACCGTCAGTGCCTTCCTCCAGCTCGAACACATAGCCGACAAATGCGATGGAGCCGATCATCGGAGCGAACATTACGCCCTCCTTGAAGCCTGTGATCTCTGCATTGCCGAAGCCGCTCAGCAGACCGGGCTCTACCGGCATGGTTACAGGTCCGAACAGAATTGCAGGATTCTTCATCAGCTCATCTGCCAGTGCCTGACAGCCCACGGTTTCATCCGCTGCTCTTGTCTGGAAATCTGCCAGCAGTGTCTGTCCCAGTGTGTCGCCGCTTGCAGCTGTACCGCCCTGTGCCTCGGTTTCAGCTTCAGTTTCAGCCTCTGTCTCAGCTTCAGTTTCTGCCTCCGTTGTTGCCTCGGTGGTCGCCTCTGTTGCTGCCTCCGTTGTTGCCTGAGTTTCCTCAACGGAGCTGGTGCCGCCCTCATTTGTGCAGGCAGTCATACCTGTCAGCATCATAGCTGCGATCATCAGTAACATTGCTTTTTTCATAGTAGTAATCTCCCTTTTTAAAATTTTTTCCCATGATATTAGTTTTCCCCTGTTTTCCCCGAATATCAATATCTATCACACTTCCGCATCAACGGAAGGGATCAGCAATAAAACAAATCGAATGCGATACACCCGCCTATCAGCAGCATACCAAAGATAGTGAAGCCGATTGCCCAGCCCAGCAATGGATCGAGCCCCTTACAGCGGATTCGTCCGGGATGGGCAGGATCAACAAAGATCTGTTCCTCCACGCCTTCATCGAACGTTGTGAGCATAATATTGTACACCGTTCCCGTATAAGGAACGCCCTCATATTCATAAGTCCATGTGACACTTCCGAAGGCTCTTCCATTCCGGTAACCGACACGCTGAATTTTGGTGCATCGTGCCGTTATCTGCGTGCTGCAGGTCTTCATTTTCCAGATAGAAATTGCAAGCATGACAATGCCGCAAAGCATGATGCCGATTCCCAAGCCAAGAATGCTGTACAGCCGGAAGGAACTCATGTCAAAAAACGGATTTTTCTGGTAGATCAGCTCCGCAGCAGAGGAATACACCATCGAAATTCCCATAATACATATGATTATCATGACCGGATGCGGACGAAATTTCTTTTCGGCGGTAAATGACTTCCATACCGCAACTCCCATAAACATCAGCCCCATTATCATGACCGAAAGCATCCCGTTAATCCGGCCGACAACACCGATGCTGATCAACAACACAGCAAAGATAAGACTGGGAGCAAAAACTTTGATCACCGATGGAACTGTTGCTTTCTGTACGTTTCCGTCCGAATCGGAGATCAGTATATCTCCGGATGTGAATGTTTCCTTAGTGCCTTGCGTGCCCCTTTTTTCAAGTGCTTCGAATATGTAGTCATAATTCTGTTCCTGTCCGGAATCGGAATTGTGTTCATCATCAAACATAGTAAATCCCTCCAAGCATTTTATTTTCAATACCATGCAAAGCTGACGGTTGTCATGACACTAAAAATTAACTTTGTTTTAGATAAAGATAGAGCCAGAAGCCGCAGAATGCGATTGCAAATATGCAAGTAAGGATGTCGATTAAATAAAGGATACCGCTTCCACGAATCTCTTTGGGATTGTCCGGATTGACGTAGAGCGTGCGTGTTGTACCATCATTTACAAATTTTGAGTCGAGCTCCGTGCTGTAGGGGCGTCCATTGTATTCGTACTGCCATGCGGGTGCGAACAGATCATTTTTGAACATATCGAAATTTTCGTCCGTGTTGTAAATATACGTCTGAAAAACCGCTGTAACAGGCTCATGGCAGGTTAAAGATAATCTGATGTTATCGTATATTCTGGCAACAAGCCTGCTTGCATAAACACTGATAATCAGCATCACGAGATAGAGCGGCACCATTGCGGCACTGCGGAAGTCAAATGCTCCGTAGATACCGTGCATGCACAGGAATGCGAGCAGCCAAGTAATTGGCATCACGGCCAGATAAAAGAGCGGGTGCGTCGGTTTCATTCTTCTTTTGCGTCTTCTTCTCATAAGGCTACCTCCATGATGTATGTTGATTTAAAATGAGGGGGCAACAACCAGAAAATAATAGAGCACAGTCCAGATCATGCCGAATATCATAAAGCTCACAGGATATATCTGTCCCTGAAAGCGGCAGCGTGTCGGCTTGTTCGGATCAATGTGGAAGGTGCAGACGTCCCCGATATGGTACGTTTCCATATCAACACCGAGGGGATCCTCTTTTTCATATCATACCCGGATGAAGTAATTTTTTCCACATAGAAATGCACCTGCCTGCGGATATGATCTTATACGTTAAAGCGGAACACAACAATATCTCCGTCCTGCATCACATATTCCTTGCCCTCAAGGCGAACAAGTCCCTGCTCCTTTGCCGCTGCCATCGTACCGCAGTTCATCAGATCGTCGTAAGCGATGACCTCGGCACGGATGAAGCCCTTTTCAAAGTCGGTGTGGATCTTTCCTGCCGCCTGCGGAGCCTTTGTGCCCTTGGTAATTGTCCACGCACGCACCTCCTGCTTACCTGCGGTAAGGAATGAGATCAGTCCCAGCAGGCTGTAGCCCGTCTGAATGATACGGTTAAGTCCCGATTCCTCAAGACCAAGCTCGGAGAGGAACATCGCCTTGTCCTCCTCGTCCATATCGGAAATCTCCGCTTCCACCTGTGCACAGATGGGCAGAACCGCAGCGTGTTCTTCCTCGGCAATCGCCTTAACTGCCTGAAAATGTGCATGATCGGACAGGTCGGACGCAAAATCGTCCTCGCAGAGGTTTGCCGCATAAATTACGGGCTTGCCCGACAGAAGCGGTGTGTCGTGCAGGAATTCCTGCTCATCCTCCGTCACATCAAAGCTGCGTGCGGACTTGCCCTCCTCCAGATGGGCTGCCAGACGCTCAAAGAAATCCACCTGCACGGCAGCTTTCTTGTCGCCCTTCATCAGCTTCTTTGCTCTGTCGATTCTTCGCTGCACCATCTCCAGATCGGAGAATACCAGCTCCAGATTGATCGTTTCAATATCCCTTGCGGGATTCACACTGCCGTCCACATGGATGATGTCCATGCTCTCAAAGCAGCGTACAACGTGTACGATCGCATCCACCTCTCGGATGTCCGCAAGGAACTTATTGCCCAGTCCCTCGCCCTTGGAAGCACCCTTTACCAGACCTGCAATGTCCACAAATTGAAGCGTTGCGGGTGTGAAGTTGTTAGGATCGTACATCTTTGCCAGTTCGTCCAGACGTGCATCCGGCACGGAAACCACGCCAACATTCTTTTCAATGGTGCAGAACGGGTAGTTCGCCGACTGTGCCCCTGCATTTGTCAGTGCGTTGAACAGCGTACTCTTTCCGACATTCGGAAGTCCAACCATTCCCAGTTTCATAAATCCATACTCCTCTCATATATCCGCAGGATTGCCCCGCATCAAAGCGGGGCAATCTTTGCAAAATTGCCTATTCTTCTGTTTCCTGTGTGTTATGCCTGTCGTTGATGTCCGCAACGATCATGCTGCCACGCATCATGAGCTGTCCCGTTTTGGAACCTGCCTCATGGGGCTTGCCTGCGTGGATATACGCCTTCAGCTCCGTACCCTCAAGGGAAATGTTGCCGCTGCCCTTGGCGTCGCCGATACCGGTGATCTCGCCGCCCTCGGCATTGACCTCCACCTTGCAGTTTCTGGTGTACACATCCACCTTGCCGCCAATGGCACCAATGCAGGTGCCGAAATTGGTACGCATGAAGAAGCGGAGCTTGCTGTCATTCACATAGATCTCGCCCTCGCCCTGATTCAGAACGCCCATGCCGACAAGTCTTGTGCCTGCACCGTGATAGGTCACGTCCGTGCTGCACTCAATGCGGGTTTCACCCGAAAGACTGCCCATGCCGACCGTGCTGATGCCGTTGATCTCCATATCCAGCGTACAGCCGGATCTTGTGTAGATCAGGGACAATCCGTTTGCACAGCCGATGCCCACGCCGTTGGGAGAGCCAAGCTCCACACGGATGTCGCCGCTTTCAAGCACGATCTCGGAATCGTCGGGATTCGTACCGCCGCCGATGCCCACGCTGCGGTCGCTGTTGCAGATGATCTCCACCTTGCCGTCGGAATTGAGCGTGATGCAGCCGTAGCTGCTTTCGCAGTCACCGCCGATGCCGTAGCCGAATTTGGAGTAGCAGTCGATCTTCAGATCACCGCTGCCGACAAGCTGGAAGAACGAACCCTGCGGCACACGGATACCCATGTAGTTCATGGTGTTTCTGCCCTCCACTGTCAGCGTCAGCTGTGCATAGCTGCCGATGCTGATGCAGGGTTTTTCCTTGCTTATGAGGTTGACGTTGCGAAGCGTCAGCTCGCAAGCGTGATTTTCCATTACCGCAATATGAATCGGCACGGTCTTTTCCGGATCGCCGATGATGGTCAGATTGTGGCGGAAAATGTGAATATCGGTATAATTCTGCAATGCCAGATCCACGAGGTCAAGCACCTCGTCGTTGTGTGCATTATAGATCTTCTTATGTCCACTGCTGTTTTCCAGATTGGTGTTGATGATGACATCACGCACCTCTGTGGAAATTTCCTCCAGCAGGTAGGGCTTCGGACGGGATGTATAATAGCCCTGAATCAGGTCAACACCCAGACGGATCACAGTCCTGAGGTCTTCCTCCTCCTCGACGCCCTCGGCAAGCACCTGAATCTGGTTGTCATGTGCATAATCAATGATACCGGAAACCAGCTGCTGCTTCTTGGTATCCTTGCAGATGTCGGTGATCAGACAGCGGTCGATCTTCACATACTGCGGAAGATTCCGCAGCAGTGTTGCGGTATTGGCATAGCCAGTGCCGTAGTCGTCAATGGCGATCTGCGTGTTCAGCGTTTCACAGCGGCGTTTCAGCTCCCGAATGTCCTCCTCGGAGGTAATGGACTGCTCGATGATCTCCATGACGGTCTTTTCAAAAAGTCCCTCATAGGTCAGCATCAGCTCGTTGAAATCATTTTCATTGAGCAGGGCACTTGCAATGCAGTTGATGAACAGCTTTTTATTGGAAAATGCGTTCTGGTGCTTGCTCAGATAACGCATACAGTTAAACATTGTGGCATATTCCACATCATAGAGGCGGTTGTATTTTGCCGCAAGGCTCAGAATCTTTTCCGGCTCGAAATACTCAGTTCGCATCAGTGCCTCGTAAGCAACCACATTGCCCGTATGTGCGTCCACGATCGGCTGGAAATGGTAGGTCAGCTGATTGTCGGAAATGATCGTGTTGAACATCTGCTCGTCACGGTATTCATCCTTCTTACGCTCGTAATGCTCCTGTGAGAAACGGGTAATGGGGTTCTTGGTATTGTGCTGCGTTTCAAAGAGTGCAAATTCCGCATAGGGAATGAGCTTGCTCAGGGTATTGCCCTCCTCGGGATACACCGCAAGTCCTGCATACAGATTCAGACCGGAATGTCCGGACGCACTGATAGTCTGTCCGAAATCATCGGAGATCGTGCATTCTGCGATCGCATTTCGCATCTGCTGCAGCAGCATGAGCACATTTGCCTCCTCCATATCCACAAAGCAGACGTAGAAATTCTGGAAGGACTTGGTGGAAAACAGCACGTTTTCACTCGCAAAGCGTCCAAGCACCTCGGCAGCGGATGCCATGCAGTAATTGGTGCTGTTGGCACTTGCAAAATCGGCGATCTTGTCCATGCCGTCCACATGAAGTGCGGCAATGCAAATCCGTTTCGCCTTCTGGAAACGACGCTGCACGATATTTGAAAACGCAGGAAACCGCAGCATACTGGTCACGTCATCATAATCCTGCTGGCGGTAGTCGGCGATCTGCTGTCCGACACGGCGTGACATTTCTTCCACAAATCCGATCTCGTCGCTGTCACGCTGCGTAAAGTGGATCTTCAGATACCGTTTTTCCGCACCCGCACGGAATACATACAGATTCTGCTCGCCCTCCACAGGATCAGCGGTCAGCTTCTGCATCAGCTCCCGATAGGCATCCCTCGCAAGCGTTTTGGGTGCACCGAAGATCCTCTGTGCGTTCTCGTCAAGAAAAGCCGTCTGGATAGATTCTTTATATGTAAATGAACCGATGTTATGGAACAATTGAATAAACAGCTTCCAGTCCTCCGAAAGGGAGACATAGTTCTGTCTCGTCAAACGAAAAATACTCATAATTTCGCCCTTTCTTGCTTGTATGCCGTCATCTGCGGCACCAAACTCATCACGTTGTTCTCAAAATTGCACAAACCGCTCCCGCGGCTGTGTACAGTCACACTTATTATACCCGATATACGGACACTTTGTCAACAGATAAATTATGTACAAACAATATTTGCTGTTCATATTCTTCCACGAAACACAGGGGAAACAAATCTGCGTCATGCGGTTCCTGTATTAAGATAGCATCCCAATATGTGTGCTATGTGTATATCTCTTGAAAATTCTGCATTTCCTCTTGAAAATTCCCGAAAATGTGGTATAATAGTAGCATAGCAATACGAAAGAAACACATCAGGAGGAATTTATGCCAAATTATACAGGCTGCCCGTGCAAGGTATGCCAGAACACTTTCAAAGCAGAGGATGACATTGTCGTATGCCCCGAATGCGGCACGCCCTATCACCGTTCCTGCTATGCAGCAAAGGGAACGTGTATCAACACAGAGCTTCACGCAAACGGCAGCAGCTGGCAGGAGGTTCACCGCAGCAAGCTGACCGACAGGGTATGCCCGAACTGTCACCACATCAACGCACCCGACGCTGCTGCCTGCTCCATTTGTCATACATCACTGAAGGAGGATGATCCTGTCGGTGAACCCGGCATCAACGTTGTCATGCCCGATGGCAGAACCATGTCCTTCCGTCCGGACGATCCCTGCTGCGGTCTGTCCCCCAACGAGGAATTTGACGGCGAATCGCTCGGCGACATTGCAAGCTACGTCAAGCGGAACACACTGTACTATATTCCGCTGTTCAAGCGGTTCAAGGATACGGGAAAGAAGGTTTCCGTCAATCTCCCCTGCCTGCTGTTTCCGCACCTGTACTTTGCAAGCCGCAAAATGTGGCTGATGACACTGCTCACGGTCGCAGTACTGGCACTGTGCAATATTCCCGCAATGCTCACCAGTATGCTGACGGCATTCACCGATAAGAGCCTCATCGAGATGTATTCCGAGTACGGCATGGATGTTCCGCAGCTGTTCGGGAATCTGATCGCATTCATCGAGAACAACGAATCCATCATTCAGACGCTGGATTTTGTATTTTACGGCATACAATTGACATTCCGTGTGATCCTGTGCATTTTTGCAAACCAGATCTACTACCGCCACACACTCAAAAAAGTGAAGAAGCTCCGCACCTCCAACGTATCCCCCCAGATGCGGCGGATGCTGCTCCAATCTGACGGCGGCATGAATTTCCTGAATATATTTGGTGCACTTGCACTCTACTACGGTGCGGTCATGGGTGTGATGATGGTGATCATGATGCTGTTTATGTAATACTAATTCTCCCCGCCTGCGGCGGGGAATTTTTATCGGCAAGTATATAAAAACGCCCCG